>JAIYAG010000461.1 GCA_027489195.1 Burkholderiales bacterium
GCGCGGCGCGCTCGCCGTCCGGCTCTATCCGTGGTGCTACGGCGGCCTGTTCATCGACGAGCGATTCTCGCGCGCGCTGTTCCGTCTCGCGCCGCCGCCGCTGCCGCGGGCAGCGGCCGCTGCGGCCGCACCGACCCTCCCGCCGTCGTCCGCTGCGCTGCAGTCCGCGGCGCAGCCGACAGACGCCGCCCTCGATCCGCTCGCCACCGGAGCCCGCTGATGCCCCCGCACGCCGACCCCATCGTCCCGTCGCCGGCCGCTGCCGCCGACACGATCGCCCCGGACCACGCCGCGCTGCGCGACTGCGTCGCGCAGGCCTGCGCCCGCATCGCGCCGACCTGGCCGCTGGACCGCTTCATCGCGGTGAACCCGTACTGGGGCTGGGTGCAGCGCCCGATCGGGGACGCGGCCGCCTCGCTCGGCGTGCTCGCTCGGACCCGGCTGACCATGCCGCGCGCCTGGTTCCGCGAGCGCTGGGAAGGCGGGCTGCTGCGCATGGTCGACCTGCGCGACGCGATGGCCGAGGCCGCGGACGGCCGCGATCCGCACGCCCTGGTGGATGCGCTGCTCGCCGCGACGCCCGCCCCGGCCGTGCTGCCGCTGGTGTGCGACCTGCGCGACGCGGCGCCGGAGCCGGGCGTGGCGATGCGCTGGACCGACATCGTCGTCCACCAGATCAGCCAGCACTGCGCGGCGTTCTTCGATCAGTCGCAGGCCCGCTGGCGGCCGGCCGCCGACGACGGGCTGTTCGGCAGCTGGCGGCGCCAGCTCGCCGCCGACCGGGGCGTGCCGTGGCGCGGCGGGCGGACCGCCGCGGCGCTGCGGCTCGCAGCGCTGCCCGCCGACCCGTTCGCCGCGATCGCTGCGGTGCTCGATGCGCTCGGACTGCCGCGTGCCGCGCGCCTCGCCTACCTGAGCGCGCTGCTGGCGAGTGTCGGCGGATGGGCCGCGTGGTGCGCGCACGAGCGCTGGCAGGCGCGGCTCGCCGGCCGCGACGACGACGGGATCGTGGACCTGCTCGCGATCCGCGCCGCCTGGGAGCTGCTGCTGCGCGACGACCTCGCGCCGGGCGTGATCGACGCCGGCTGGGCCGCGGCCTGGCGCGGTGCCGATGCGGCGGTCGCGCGCACGCTGGCCGCGCAGCGCGACGACTGGCTGCTGCAGCGTGCCGCCGAGATCGCCGAGCGCCGGCCGCTGTGCGAGGCGCTGTCCGGGCGGCGCGCCGCGCCCGCCGCGCCGCCGCCTTCGGTGCAGGCGGTGTTCTGCATCGACGTGCGCTCGGAGGTGTTCCGGCGAGCGCTCGAGCACGAGCCGGGCGTCGCCACCCGCGGGTTCGCCGGCTTCTTCGGTCTGCCGATCGCCTATTCGCCGCTCGGCACCGCGATGACCCGTCCGCAGCTGCCAGGGCTGCTCGCGCCGGTCGTCTGCGCGACCGAGTCCGCGCCGCAGGACGACACCGGTCGGCCGCTCGCGTCGCTGCTGGCGCGCCAGCGCCGCGCCGCGCTGCAGGCGATGCAGCGGCGGGCCGAGCTGCGCGGCTCGGCGGCCTCGGGCTTCAGCTTCGTCGAGGCCTTCGGCCTGGCCTATGCCGCGAAGCTGCTCGCCGACGGGTCGAGCTCGGCCGATGCGCCGCCGGCGCTCGAGCGGGCCGGGCTGCCGGCCCGGGCGGCGCTGCGGCCGCGGCTCGCGGTGGTGGACGAGGATCCGGCCGCGGCCGCCCGGATGGCGCACGGCATCCTGAAGGCGATGGGCCTGGTCGACGGCTTCGCACCGGTCGTGCTGCTGGTCGGGCACGGCGGCCGCAGCACCAACAACCCGCATGCCGCCGGCCTGGACTGCGGGGCCTGCGGCGGCCAGACCGGCGAGGTCAACGCCCGCGTGCTCGCCGACCTGCTGAATGCCCCCCCGGTGCGCCGCGAGCTGGCCGCGCTGGGTGTCGTGCTCCCGGTGGGCACGCATGTGCTGCCCGCGCTGCACGACACCACGACCGACGACGTGACGCTGTTCGACATCGACGCGGTGCCGCCGGCGCTGCAGGCGGCGCTCGCCGCGCTGCGCACGCGCCTCGCACAGGCCGGTGTCCGGGCGCGCGCCGAGCGTGCGGCCGCGCTGGGGCTGGCTGCGATCGCCGCCGATCCGGACGCGCTCGCCGACGCCGTGCGCCGGCGCGGCACCGACTGGGCTCAGGTGCGGCCGGAATGGGGCCTGGCGGGCAACGCCGCCTTCATTGCAGCGCCCCGGACCCGGACGCGTAATCTGAATCTGAGTGGCCGCGCCTTCCTGCACACCTATGATTGGCGGGAAGACAAGGATTTCTCCGTGCTGGAACTGATCATGACGGCGCCCATGATCGTCGCCTCGTGGATCAACCTTCAATATTTCGCCTCCAGCGTAAACAATCCGCGTTTTGGCAGCGGCAACAAGACGCTCCACAACGTGGCCGCAGGCATCGGGGTGATGGAGGGCAACGGTGGAGACCTCCGCACGGGCCTTCCCATGCAATCGATCCACGACGGCACCCGTTTCATCCACGAACCCCGCCGCCTCACGGTTTTCATCGAAGCCGCTCCGGAGCGCATCCAGGCCGTGCTCACCGCCAATCCCGGCGTGCGCGATCTCTTCGATCACGGATGGATCCACCTCCGCGCACTGCAAGGGGAAAACTGCCTCGCTTACGATTGCGGAAAATGGACACCGCTCCCGTGATTCCGATGGAGGTGGCGGACAACCACATGCATGACAATCGTTAGAAAATCCCCATCACCGGTGGCCGGTCAACTCAGAC
>JAIYAG010000114.1 GCA_027489195.1 Burkholderiales bacterium
GATCGCCTGCAGCGACTGCATCTTGGCGATGCAGTCGTTGATGTTGTCGAGCAGCAGGCTCTCGGTCAGCTCGAGGCGCAGCCGCGCCGGATCGGCGCCCGAGTCCGACAGCGCCCGCTCGACGCGCTGCACGAAGTCGGGCTGGCGGAACTGGCGCGCGCTCACGTTCACCGACAGCCGCAGCGCGCGGGTCTGCGGCGCGCGGGCCCAGCCGGCGAGCTGCGTGCAGGCGGTCTCGAGCACCCACTGGCCGATCGGCACGATCAGGCCGGTCTCCTCGGCCATCGGAATGAAGTCCATCGGCGGGATCGGCCCGCGCACCGGATGCTGCCAGCGCAGCAGCACCTCGGCGCCGACGATGCGGCCGCTGGCTTCCACCTGCGCCTGGTAGGCGAGTCGCAGCTGACCCTCGGACAGCGCGCGGCGCAGGTCGGTCTCGAGCGCGGCGCGCGTCTGCAGGGCGACCTGCATCGCCGGGTCGTAGAAGCGCACGGTGCCGCGGCCGGCGGCCTTGGCGCGGTACATCGCCGAGTCGGCGTGCATCAGCACGTCCTCGTCGCTGACCCCGGCGCTGCCGAACATCGCGACCCCGATCGAGGCCGAGCTGTGGAAGCGCATGTCGGTGATGTCGAACGGCGTGGCGAGCGTGCCCATCAGGCGCTGCGCGGTCTCGTCGGCCTGGGCCGCGGCCTGCCGCGCGTCGCCCTCGAGCCGCTCGAGCACGACGACGAACTCGTCGCCGCCCAGCCGGGCGACGGTGTCCTCGGTCCGCACGCAGGCGCGGATGCGTGCCGCCGCCTGCAGCAGCACCTCGTCGCCGGCCGGGTGACCGCGGGTGTCGTTGACGCGCTTGAAGTCGTCGAGGTCGATGCACAGCACGGCGCCGTGCCGTCCGCCGCGCACCCCCGCGGCCACCGCCTGGCGCAGGCGATCGGTCAGCAGCCGCCGGTTCGGCAGGCGGGTCAGGGTGTCGTAGTAGGCGAGGCGCTGGATCTCGGCCTCGGCACGCCGTCGGGCGGTCACGTCGAGCGCCATGACCATGCGCGCCGGGCGCCCGTTCCAGGTGAGCGGCTGCGAGCTGAGCTCCACCTCGATGAGGCTGCCGTCCTGCAGCCGGTGGTGCGCGGTCGAGGGGCGCACGCCGCCGTCCTGCGACGGCGCATCGCCCGCGTCGCTGCCGTCCGGGCCGGGATGCCGCAGATCCACCAGCGTCATCGACAGGAACTGCTCGCGTGACCAGCCGTACCGCGCGACCGCCGCGTCGTTGACGGTGAGGAAGTGCAGGGTCAGGCGGTCGTGCACCCACATCGGGATGGGGTTCGCGTCGAACAGCTTGCGGTGGCGCAGCTCGCAGTCGGCGAGCGCGGCCTGGGCGAGCCGGCGCTCGGTGACGTCGGCGAGCCAGCCGTGCCAGAGCTGCGTGCCGTCGGCCTGCGGCGTGCAGCGGGCATGGATCCCCAGCCATGCCACGCGGTCCGGTGCCGGGCAGACGCGGAACTCGTCGTGCAGCGGGACGCGCTCGCGTGCGGCGCGGACCGTGGCCGCCCGCAGCCGGTCGAGGTCCTCGGGATGGATCATCGACAGCAGGCGCGCCGGATCGGCTGTCGCCTCGTCGGCCTCGATCGGCAGCACCGCACGGATGCCCTCGCCGATGTAGTCGAACCGGATCTCGCCCTGTTCGGCATGCCGCAGCTCGATCAGGAAGGCCGGGAGCTCGCGGGCGACGTCGCGCAGCCGCGCGTCCGGCCCCTGCATGCGGGTCGGCGGCGATTCGAGGTGAGGCTCGGGCTCGGTGAGGCGGGACATCGGGCGGCCCGGCGCACAGTGCACAGCCGGGTCTGGACGGGTTGCACCGAGCATAGGCGCGGGTGCCGCGGCCCGGTGCAGCGAGAAGCGCCTGCTTTCCCGACAGTTGGCGCACCCGCTCCGGATGCCCCGTCGAGGGGCGCCGTGGCCGTCCGGTACGCGCCTTGCTAGAGTGAGGAGGCGCGGCCGATGGCCGCCGGTCCCGACCCCTCTGCCGCCGATCCACCCGAGCCGCCTGACCCGATGATCCCTTCCCAGCGCCCGATCCGGTTCGTCCTCGACGGCACCCCGGTCGCCGTCGACGATGCGCCCCCCTCGTCGATGCTGCTCGACTGGCTGCGCACCCGAGCGCAGGCCACCGGCACCAAGGAAGGCTGCGCCGAGGGCGACTGCGGCGCCTGCACCGTCGTGCTGGCGCGCCGGGATGCGGACGGCACGCTGCGCACCGAGCCGTGCAACGCCTGCATCCGGCCGCTGGCCAGCGTCGACGGCCTGGGCGTGCTGACGGTCGAAGGCCTGGGCGGCGCCCATCCCGTGCAGCAGGCGATGGTCGCCTGCCACGGCTCGCAGTGCGGCTTCTGCACGCCCGGCTTCGTCACCGCGATGGCCGCGCGGCTGGCCACGGGTCCGGTGACCGATCACGCCCAGGCCTGCGAGGCGCTGGCCGGCAACCTCTGCCGATGCACCGGCTACCGGCCGATCGTCGCCGCGCTGCGCGAGGCGTCCGACACGCTGCACCCGGGCGGCGCGGCCGGCGAGGCCGCCGGGCTGCCGGCCTGGGTGAAGGCGCTGCCCGCGCCCGAGGCCGCGCCGCTGGCGTTCGCGGCGGGCGGGGTCGAGTGGGTGTCGCCGCAGACCCCCGAGGCGGTGGATGCCCTGCTCGCCGAGACCCCCGACGCCTGGCTGCTGGCCGGCGGCACCGACATCGGCCTGTGGGTGACCAAGCAGCTGCGCGAGCCGCGCCGCTGGATCCGGCTGGGCGCGGTCGGTGCGCTGCAGGGGCGCGAGGCGACGGCGACAGGCTTCGAGGTCGGCGCCGCCGTCTCGCTCGCCGACGCCTTCGCGCTGCTGCGCACCGACCATCCCGAACTCGACCGCTACTGGGCCCGCTTCGCGTCCCCGGCCATCCGCGCCTCCGGCACCTTGGTCGGCAACCTCGCCAACGGCTCGCCGATCGGCGACGCCGCGCCGGTGCTGATCGCGCTCGGCGCGCACGTCGTGCTCCGGCGAGCCGGCGACGGCGGTCCGGTCAAGCGCGAGCTGCCGCTCGAGGCGCTGTACCGCGACTACCGCGTCCAGGACCGCGCGCCCGGCGAATGGATCGAGCGCGTGCGGATCCCGCGCCGCCGGCCCGGCCAGCGCGTGATCGCCTCCAAGCTGTCCAAGCGCTTCGAGCAGGACATCTCGGCGGTCAGCCTCGGCCTGTCGTGCGAGCTCGCGCAGGGCAGGCTCTCGGATGTCCGGATCGCGCTGGGCGGCATGGCGGGCGTCGTGCGGCGCGCGCCGGCGGCCGAGGCCGTGCTCGAGGGGGCGGCGCCCGAGCTCGAGACCTTCGCCCGCGCCGGCGCCGCGCTCGCCACCGACTTCTCGCCGCTCGACGACATGCGCGCGAGCCGCGCCTACCGGCTGGCCGCGGCCGCGGGCCTGCTCGAGCGGGCCTGGCACACCTGGTACGGCGACGGCGCGACCGGTGTCGACGATCCCGCGCTCGACGCGCTCGTCGGGGGGAGCCTGTCATGAACGAGCCGATGCCCGGCTTCGCGCCGTCGGTCGCACACGAGAGCGCGGCGCTGCACGTGAGCGGCGCGGCCCGCTACACCGACGACATTCCCGAGCCCGCGGGCACCCTGCACGGCGCGTTCGGCGTCGCCGGCCTCGCGCACGCGCGCATCGACGCGATCGACCTGACCGCGGTGCGCGCGAGCCCGGGCGTGGTCGACGTGCTGCTCGCGGCCGACCTGCCGGCGGCCAACAACTACGGCGGCATCGTCCACGACGACCCGCTGCTCGCCGACGGCGAGACGATGTACGACGCGCAGCCGCTGTTCCTCGTGATCGCCACCTCGCACCGTGCCGCGCGCGTGGCGGCGCGGCGCGCCCGGATCGAGGCGGTGCCGCTGCCCGCGATCCTCACCGTCGCCGAGGCGATCGCGGCGCGCTCGTGGGTGCTGCCGCCGGTGGAGGTCGCCCGCGGCAACGCGCCCGCCGCGCTCGCCGCGGCGCCGCACCGCCTCGCCGGACGCTCGGTGGTCGGCGGCCAGGACCACTTCTACCTCGAGGGTCAGGTCTCGCTCGCCGTGCCGCAGGACGACGGCGGCGTCGTTGTCCATGCATCGACCCAGCATCCCACCGAGGTCCAGCACATCGTCTCCGAGGCGCTCGGCGTGCCGGGCGCGTGGGTGCGCGTCGAGTGCCGCCGGATGGGCGGCGGCTTCGGCGGCAAGGAGAGCCAGCCCGCGCTGCTGTCGGCGATGGCCGCGATCGCCGCGCGGCGCACCGGGCGCGCCGTGAAGATCCGGCTCGACCGCGACGACGACATGACGATCACCGGCAAGCGCCATCCGTTCGAGGCGGACTGGTCGGTCGGCTTCGACGCCGACGGCCGCATCCTCGCGCTCGACGTGACGCTCGCCTCCGACTGCGGCTATTCGGCCGACCTCTCCGGGCCGGTCAACGACCGCGCGGTCTGCCACATCGACAACGCCTACTGGCTGCCGCAGCTGCGGATCCGGAGCCTGCGCTGCCGCACGCACAAGGTCTCGAACACCGCGTTCCGCGGCTTCGGCGGCCCGCAGGGCATGTTCGTCATCGAGGAGGTGATCGACGCCATCGCGCGTGCGCTGGGCCGCGACGCCCTCAAGATCCGTCACGCGAACCTGTACGGCACGACCGAGCGCAACGAGACCCACTACGGCCAGACGATCACGGACAACGTGCTGCCCGAGCTGCTCGCGCGGCTCGAGACGGTCTCCGGCTATGCCGCGCGCCGCGCCGCGGTCGATGCGGCCAACGCCGCCGGCGGCATCGTGCGCCGCGGCCTGGCGCTGGTGCCGGTGAAGTTCGGCATCTCGTTCAACGCGGTCCACCTGAACCAGGCCGGCGCGCTGCTCCACCTGTACGCCGACGGCAGCCTGCTGGTGAACCACGGCGGTACCGAGATGGGCCAGGGCCTGTTCACCAAGGTCGCGCAGGTGGTGGCCCGCGAGTTCGACATCGCCGTCGAGCGGGTGCGGGTCTCGGCGACCGACACCGCGCGCGTGCCGAACACATCGGCGACCGCCGCCTCCTCGGGCTCGGACCTGAACGGCATGGCCGCGCGCAACGCCTGCCTCGCGCTCAAGGAGCGGCTGGCCGCCTTCATCGCCGGCGAGTGGGGCACCACGCCCGGCGCGGTGCGCTGGCACGACGGCTCGGCGCACGCGGACGTCGACGGCACGGCGCGCGCCATCACCCTCCCCGAGCTCGCGCAGCGTGCGTACATGGCGCGCGTCTCCCTGTCCACGCAGGGGTTCTACCGCACGCCCGAGATCCACTGGGACGGGGCCGCGTTCCGCGGCCGGCCGTTCTTCTACTTCGCCTACGGCGCGGCGGTCGCCGAAGTCGCGATCGACACGCTGACCGGCGAGCACCGCACGCTCGCGGTCGACATCGTCCACGACGTCGGCACCTCGCTGAATCCCGCGATCGACATCGGTCAGATCGAGGGCGGCTTCGTGCAGGGCGCGGGCTGGCTGACCAGCGAGGAGCTGGTGTGGGATGCGCGCGGGCGGCTCGCGACCCATGCCCCCTCGACCTACAAGATTCCCACCGCGGGCGACGTGCCCGAGCGCCTGCACGTCGAGCTGCTGGCCGGCTCGCCGAACCGCTCGCCCACGATCCACCGCAGCAAGGCGGTGGGCGAGCCGCCGCTGATGCTCGGGCTCGCGGTGTACCACGCGCTGCGCGACGCGGTCGCGGGGCTGGCCCGTCCGGGCGAGCGGGTCGAGCTCGTCGCGCCGGCCACGCCCGAGGCGGTGCTGCGGGCCGTGCGTCAGGCGCGTGTGCGATGATCGGCCGCCTCCGCTGACCCCGCCCATGTCCATCCCCGCGTCCCGCCTGCTCGAGATCGCCCGCGCCGATGCGCCCGCGATCTGGGTCCGCGTCGAGGCCGTGCGGGGCTCGGCGCCGCGCGAGCCGGGTGCCTCGATGCTGGTCCATGCCCGGCTCGACGAAGGCACGATCGGCGGTGGCCACCTCGAGCTCGAGGCGATCGCGCAGGCGCGCCGCATGCTCGCCTCGGGCGAGCGCGTGGCAGGGGCCGACTTCGTGCTGGGCGCGGCGCTCGGTCAGTGCTGCGGCGGCGCGGTCGCGCTGTCCCTGCGCCGCATCGACAGGCGCGAGGCCGCGTGGATCGAGGCGCTGCGGCCCCTGGACCGCGAGGCCGGCACGGTGTGGCTCGACACCCGACCGGGGGCCGAGGATGCGCCGCACACGGTCGCCTCGTCCGAGCGGCCGGCGGATGCGCCGCACGGCGAGCCGCACTGCGCGGCCGGTGCGGTGCCGCATCGGATCTCGCGGGTCGACGGCGCCCCCTGGAACGTCTGGGTGTTCGGTGCGGGCCACGTCGGCGAGGCGGTGGTGCGCGTGCTCGCGACCCTGCCGCTGTGCGCCACCTGGGTCGATCCGCGCGAGAACCGCTTCCCCGCCGGGCTCCCCGCGAACGTCTCGGTGCTCGAGTCCGACTCGCCGGCCCACGAGGTCGCCGCGATCCCGTCCGGCGCCGACGTGCTGGTGATGACCCACAGCCACGGGCTGGACTTCGAGCTGTGCCTCGTGCTGCTGGCGCGCGAGGCCCTCGGCCTCGTCGGCCTGATCGGATCCGAGACCAAGGCGGCGAGCTTCCGGGCCCGCCTGGCGCGTCGCGGCGTCGGTCCCGCTGCGCTCGCGCGCCTGCAGTGCCCGATCGGCGCCGCGCCGCGCGGCACCGGCGCGCGCCACCGGCTCGACCGCCATCCGGGCGCGATCGCGGTGGCGGTCGGCTTCGACCTCTGGGAGCGCCGGCGCGCGCTCGTGCCCGCGAGCGGACCGGTCGCGCTGGCCGCTCCGATCGCCGGAGCCGGACGATGACCGACCGGCTCGCGCTCTCGGGCATCACCAAGCGCTATCCCTCGGTCGTCGCCAACGACGGCGTGTCGCTGCGCGTCGCGCCGGGCGAGATCCATGCGGTGCTCGGCGAGAACGGTGCCGGCAAGTCCACGCTGATGAAGGTCATCTACGGCGCGGTGCGGCCCGACGCCGGCGAGATCCGCTTCGACGGCGCGCCGGTCACGGTGCGCAACCCTCAGGAGGCGCGCAGGCTCGGCGTCAGCATGGTGTTCCAGCACTTCAGCCTGTTCGAGACGGTCACCGTCGCCGAGAACGTCTGGCTCGGACTGGACCGCTCGCTGTCGCTCGCCCAGGTCGCCGCACGGATCCGGGCGAAGGCCGGCGAGTACGGGCTCGAGCTCGACCCCGAGCGTCCGGTGCACACGCTGTCGGTCGGCGAGCGCCAACGCGTCGAGATCGTGCGTGCGCTGCTCACCGACCCGCGGCTGCTGATCCTCGACGAGCCGACCTCGGTGCTGACGCCGCAGGCGGTCGAGCGGCTGTTCGTGACCCTGCGACAGCTCGCGTCCACGGGCTGCTCGATCCTCTACATCAGCCACAAGCTCGACGAGATCCGCGCGCTGTGCAGCGCCTGCACCGTCATGCGCGGAGGCAAGGTCACCGGCGTGGTCGATCCGCGCCAGGAGAGCAACGCCTCGCTGTCGCGGCTGATGATCGGCGCCGAGCCGCCGCCGCTGCAGCACCGGCCGTCGCGCGCCGGCGCCGTGGCGCTCGCGGTGCGCGGGCTGTCGCTGCCCCGGCTCTCGCCCTTCGGGGTGGACCTCGCCGAGGTCTCGCTCGAGCTGCGCGCGGGCGAGGTGCTCGGCATCGCCGGCGTCTCGGGCAACGGCCAGCAGGAGCTGCTCGCGGCGCTGTCGGGCGAGGATCCGCGCGCCCCCGCCGCCGCGATCGAGCTGCTCGGCGAGCAGGCCGGTCGCGCCTCGCCGCGCCGCCGCCGCGACCTCGGCCTGCACTTCGTTCCCGAGGAACGGCTCGGGCGCGGCGCGGTGCCGACGCTGTCGCTCGCCGCCAACCTGCTGCTGACCCGGCGCGAGTCGCTGCGCGCGGGCGGCTGGATCGCGCGCGCGCCGCTCGCCGCGCAGGCCGGCTCGATCATCGGCCGGTTCCGCGTGAAGGCGGGCGGTCCGCAGTCGCTGGCCCGCAGCCTGTCCGGCGGCAACCTGCAGAAGTTCATCATGGGCCGCGAGATCGACGCCAACCCGAAGGTGCTGATCGTGGCGCAGCCCACCTGGGGCGTGGACGTCGGCGCCGCCGCCCAGATCCGCGCGGCGCTGCTGACGCTGCGCGACGCCGGCTGCGCGGTGCTGGTGGTGTCCGAGGAGCTCGACGAGCTCTTCGAGCTGTCCGACCGGCTGATGGTGATCGCCAAGGGGCGGATGTCGCCGCCGGTCGCACGCACCGAGGCGAGCGTCGGACAGATCGGCGAATGGATGAGCGGGCTGTGGCCGGGTGCGGTCGCGCCCGCGCCCGCCGAGGCACCGGCCGCGGAGTCCGCGACGTGATCGCGCTCGAGGCACGCCCCGAGCCCTCGCGCGCGCTCGCCTGGCTGTCGCCGCTGATCGCGCTCGCGATCACGGTCGTGATCGGCGCGCTGATCATGCTTGCGATGGGCAAAGACCCAGTGCGCGGCCTCGGTGTATTTTTCTGGGAACCGATCAA
>JAIYAG010000085.1 GCA_027489195.1 Burkholderiales bacterium
CCTTCCAGCCGGCGATGGACGAACCGTCGAAGGCATGCCCGGACACGAACTTGTCTTCGTCGAAATGCGAGATCGGCACCGTGACGTGCTGCTCTTTGCCCTTGGTATCCGTGAAGCGGAAATCAACGAACTTGACTTCGTTGTCCGCGACTTTCTTCATGACGTCCTTGGCAGATGCCATCGGTGCTTTCTCCTGGGGGTGTGCGAAGGGGGTCGTTTTGATCAAGCGAGGAACGAACGCGCGAATGTCGGAGCACGTCCTCGACGCCCGAATTTAGCAGGAACCGTGCCATTCACCGGCCAGGGTCGACCGCCCGGGGGGAGGTCGCCAGGCGGCTCTGCGGGCGGTGCGCGCCGGATCACGCCGCGACGCACCGACCCGGGGCGCATCGCGGCGGTGCACGATACCGCATAACGCCCCACGTCAGGGCGAGACCCTCATTCCGGAAGCACGTAGCCCGCGAAGCGTTCGCGCAGCCGCGCCTTCCAGAACTTGCCGGTGGAGGTCCGCGGGATGGCGTCGATGAACTCGAAGGCATCGGGCAGCTGCCATTTTGCGAAAGCGGTCGCCAGATGGGCCCGCAGCTGCGCGGCATCCGCGGATGCGCCGGGCTTGAGGACCACGCAGGCGAGCGGGCGCTCGGCCCACTTCGGATGCGCGACCGCGATCACCGCCGCCTCGGCGACCGCGGGGTGACCCATGATCGCGTTCTCCAGGTCGACCGAGCTGATCCACTCCCCGCCCGACTTGATCAGGTCCTTGGTGCGGTCCGAGATCCGCAGGTAGCCGTGGGCATCCATCGCCCCGACGTCGCCGGTGCGCAGCCAGCCGTCGCCGGTGAACTTGTCCGGATCGGCATCGACCGCGTGGTAGCCGCCGGTGATGAACGGCCCGCGGACCTGGATCTCGCCGACCGAGTCGCCGTCCCAGGGCTGCTCGCCGCCGTCCCCGACGATCCGCAGATCCACGAGGGGCACCAGGACGCCGGCCATCGCGCGGCGCGCGAACCACTGGTCTTCGGTGAGCCGGCCGGCGAGCTCGGACTTCTCGTAGAAGATCGTGCACACCGGCGAGGTCTCGGTCATCCCCCAGCCCTGCTGGATCATCACGCCGTGGCGGGCGAAGGCCCGGATCAGCGCCTCGGGCACCGCCGAGCCGCCGACCATGCTGCGCAGCCCCGCGGGCAGGGTCCAGCGCCCGGGGTTCGCCTCGTGGAGCTGGATCATCGACAGCCAGATCGTCGGCACGCCGAGCGTGAAGGTCGGCGGATCGACCTGCATCTGGTCGAGCAGGTCCTCGGGATGCAGGTGCGGCCCGGGGAACACCAGCTTCGCGCCGAGCATCACCGCGCCGTACGGGATGCCCCAGCTGTTCGCGTGGAACATCGGCGTGACCGGGAACACCACGTCGCGCCCCGACAGGTTCCAGAGGTCCGGCATCGACGCGGTCAGCGTGTGCAGGATCGTCGAGCGGTGCGAGTAGACGACGCCCTTGGGCCGGCCGGTGGTGCCGGAGGTGTAGCACATCGCCACCGGCGCATCCTCGTCGTGCGGCACGTACTGCAGCCCCCGGACGGCCGCCTCGGGCACGGCGGCGAGCCACTGCTCGTAGTCCTCGAGCGGCGGCGCCTGCTCGCCGAGACCGGCGTCGGACGGCACCGGCGCGCCCGAGAACGGGAACACGAACACCCGCTCGAAGCGGTGGTGCTTCGCGAACTGCGCGAACAGCGGCAGCAGCACGTCGTCGACGATCAGGAAGCGGTCCTGCGCGTGGCCCGCGATCCAGCCGATCTCGTCGGGCGACAGCCGCAGGTTCAGCGTGTGCATCACGCCGCCGGCGGCCGGGATGCCGAAGTAGGCCTCGAGGTGCGCGTGGTGGTTCCAGCAGAGCGTCGCGACCCGGTCGCCCGGCTTCAGGCCGGCCGCGAGCAGGGCCGCGGCGAGACGGCGGGTGCGCGCGTGCCACTGCGCGTAGGTGTGCCGGCGCATCGACTTGTCGGGCAGCCGCGAGACGATCTCCGAGGCGCCGAACATCCGCCCTGCCCGGTCGAGCAGGCTGTTGAGCGACAGGGGCGTGCGCATCATGGTGGCGTGCATGGGGGTCTCCTCCTCGTGGGGGTGGTGCGGGGGCGCTGCCGTCGGCGGGCAGCTCAGCCCAGGAACATCTGCTGCAGGTCGTTCAGGAAGCGCAGCCCCAGCGGCGTCGGGCGGATCGTGCCCGGGTCGGGGTCGAGCAGGCCGCGCTCGGCGGCCCGCGCGAGCGCCCGCGCGATCGAGGCGAGCGGCAGCCCGGTGCGCTCGGCGAAGCTCGCCGCGGACACGCCGTCGACCAGGCGCAGCGCGTTGAGCATGAACTCGAAGGGCAGCTCGTCGGCGTCGAGCGTGCGGCGCGTCTCGACCGCATCGCCGGCCAGCGCGGCCTCCATGTAGCGGCGCGGATGGCGCAGCCGCGCGGTCCGCTCGATGCGGTCGTGGAAGGACAGCTTGCCGTGGGCGCCGGCGCCCAGGCCGAGGTAGTCGCCGAAGGTCCAGTAGTTCAGGTTGTGCCGCGCGCGATGACCGGGGCGCGCATAGGCCGAGACCTCGTAGTGGACGAGCCCGCCGGTGGCGGCGCCCGCCTCGATCGCCTGCTGCATGTCGGCGACGGTGTCGTCGTCGGGCAGGCCCTCGGGCGGGCGGCTCGCGAACAGGGTGTTCGGCTCCAGCGTCAGGTTGTAGTACGACAGGTGCGGCGGCGAGAAGGCAAGCGCCTGGGCGAGGTCGGCGCGCAGCGCGGCGAGGTCCTGGCCCGGCAGGCCGTACATCAGGTCGAGGTTGAAGGTCGGATAGTGCTCGGCGGCGGCCTGCGCGGCCGCGAGCGCCTGATCCCGGTCATGGACCCGGCCGATGCGCTGCAGGGCGCCGGCGTCGAAGCTCTGGATGCCGACCGACAGGCGCGTGACGCCCGCATCGCGGAACGCGCGGAACTTCTCGCGCTCGAAGGTGCCGGGGTTGGCCTCGAGCGTGACCTCGGCATCGGGCGCGAGCTTCAGGTGCGTGCGCAGGTCGGTGACCAGCCGGTCGATCGAGTCCGGCGAGAACAGGCTGGGCGTGCCGCCGCCGATGAACACCGTCTGCACCGAGCGGCCCCAGACCTGCGGCACCGAGGCCTCGAGGTCGGCCCGCAGCGCGTCGAGATAGCGCGCCTCGGGCACCTCGCCATCGGCTTCGTGCGAGTTGAAGTCGCAGTACGGGCACTTGCGCAGGCACCAGGGCAAGTGCACGTAGACCGACAGCGGCGGCGACACCACGAGTCCGCTCGCGCGCCGCGACAGCGAGGTCACGGGGATGATCGCGATGGTCATGGCGGCCCGGGCCCGTGCACGGCGGTCAGCGGACCGGCGCCGCCGGCAGCAGCCGCGCGTGCGCCAGCTTCGCGAGCAGCTCGCGCATCGCCAGGCCGCGGTGGCTGACGCGGTTCTTGGTCGCGGCGTCGAGCTCGGCGGCGGTCCGGCCGAGCTCGGGCAGCAGGAAGTGCGGGTCGTAGCCGAAGCCGCCCTCGCCGCGCGGCGGCTCGACGATCTCGCCGTGCCACAGGCCGTCGGCGATGACCGGCTGCGGATCGTCGGCGCCGCGCACCAGCACCAGCGCGCAGTAGTAGTAGGCGCTCCGGTCCGCCTGCTCGGCGAGCTCGCGCACCAGGCGCGCGTTGTTCGCGGCGTCGGAACGGGCGCCGCCCTCGAGGTCCGCGGCGAAGCGCGCCGAGCGCACGCCGGGCGCCCCGCCCAGCGCCGGCACGCAGACCCCGGAGTCGTCGGCGATCGCGGGCAGCCCCGTCGCCGCGCTCGCATGGCGGGCCTTGGCGAGCGCGTTCTCGACGAAGGTGGCGTGCGGCTCTTCGGCGTCGCCCACGCCGAGGGCGCCCTGGGCCACGACCTCGACGCCGGTCGGCTCGAGCAGCGCGCGCAGTTCGCGCAGCTTGCCCGCGTTGCCCGAGGCGAGGACGACCCGTGACAGCGACGCGCCCATCGCCGTCAGGCGATCGAGCCGATCGCCTGGCGCTGGGCGATCGAGAGCCGGCCGATGCCGTCGGCGGCGAGGTCGAGCAGCGCGTCGACCTGGGCCCGCGAGAACGGCCGCCCTTCTGCCGTGCCCTGGACCTCGACGATGCCGCCCGAGCCGGTGATGACGACGTTCATGTCGGTGTCGCAGCTCGAGTCCTCGGCGTAGTCGAGGTCGAGCACCGCCTGGCCGCGCCACAGGCCGACCGACACCGCGGCGACCGAATCGAGCAGCGGCGTGTCGGCGAGCACGCCGCGCCCGCGCAGCCACTCGATGGCATCGTGCACGGCGACCCACGCACCGGTGATCGCGGCGGTGCGCGTGCCGCCGTCGGCCTGCAGCACGTCGCAGTCGATCTGGATCGTGCGCTCGCCGAGCCGACCGAGGTCGACCACCGCGCGCAGGCTGCGGCCGATCAGGCGCTGGATCTCCTGGGTGCGCCCGGACTGCTTGCCGCGTGCCGCCTCGCGGTCGCTGCGGGTGTGGGTCGCCCGCGGCAGCATCCCGTACTCGGCGGTCAGCCAGCCCTGCCCCTTGCCGCGCAGGAACGGCGGCACCTTGTCCTCGACGCTCGCGGTGCACAGCACGCGGGTGTCGCCGAATTCGACGAGGACGGAGCCCTCGGCATGGCGGGTGAAGCCGCGCGTGATGCGCACGGTACGCAGCGCGTCGTTCGCGCGGCCGCTGGGCCGTGCCTGTGTCGCGTCGTCGGGGGTCTGGGTCAAGCGTTGCCTCCTGGTGTGCTCTCGCCGGAGCGTTGGATCGCCTGCTGGATCTCGGCGATCTGCCGTTCGATGTCCTCGTCGGACAGCGCCGCCTCGGGCAGGTCGGCGACCTCGTCGAACGAAATGGTGGTGGTGACCGCGCCCTCGGCCAGGTCGAGCGACGACAGCGTGGGCACGTCCTCGACCGACTCGCTGCTCTCCCAGGTGAGCGCGACCACGGTGGTGTTGTCGGCGACGCGGCCGTTGTGCGCCACCGCGCGCTGCACCAGCGCCGGCACGGTGAGCGCGACCGGCCCGCGGGCGAAGGCCGCGGCGAACTCGCTCTCGGGCAGCCCGGTCCAGAAGCCGTCGGAGCACAGCACCAGCGTGTCGCCGCCCTGCAGCTTCGCACGGGTGGTGATCTCGACCGTCGGCTCGTAGGGCGAACCGAGGCAGTTGAGCACCTTGTTGCGCTCGGGATGATTGTCCTGCTCGTGCACGGCGATGAGCCCGAGCGAGACCATCGACTGCACCTTGGAGTGGTCTCGGGTGCGCGACAGGATGCGACCGTCGCGCAGCCAGTAGAGCCGGGAATCTCCGGCATGGGCCCACCAGGCGGCATCGTCCTGCACGACACAGGCGACGACCGTGGTGCGGGGCGCCTCGGGCAGCTTGTGCTGGGCCTGGTAGCGCAGCAGGTCGCGGTGCGCGGTGCGCAGCGCGGCGTCGAGGAAGGCGGCCGGATCGGCGATGCGCGGCTGCGCCTCGCGCTGGAAAGCCGACGCGCAGGCCTGCAGGGTGAGCTGCGCGGCGACCTCGCCGCGCACGTGCCCGCCCATGCCGTCGGCCACCAGCATCAGCAGCGACTCGCGCGAGAAGCAGTAGCCCATCCGGTCCTGGTTGACCGACCGGGCGCCGATCGCGGTGTCCTGGAAGATGGTGAATCGCATCGCGGCCCCGGGGTTCACGAGGCCTTCTGGGTCGGCCACATCAGCGTGGAGTCCTGGCGGATCGGACGGCGTCGGCGCCCGGCGAGGCCGTCGATCCAGCGCGCGAAGCCGGCCGCCTGCACCGGCGGCGCAGACGGGGTGTCGTGCGCCGGCTCGCGCAGCGCGCGCTGCAGCACGAAGACGCTCTGCGGACGCTCGAGCGGATTCTGCTTGAGGCACCAGTGCACGATGTCCACGAGCTGCTGCGAGTAGAGCTTCACCGCCTGCGCGAGCGCGGCGTCGACCTTGTCGTGCAGCCCGCGCTGGTCGGCCGGCTGCGGGGGCGAGCCGATCATGCAGCCGTACATCGTCGCGCCCAGGCCGTAGATGTCCGTCCACGGGCCGAGCTGCTGGTTGCGGCGGTAGAGCTCGGGGGCGGCGAAGCCGGGCGTGTACATCGGGAAGAGCTTCGGGGCGTCGATCGTCAGCGTCTGGCGGGCCGCGCCGAAGTCGAGCAGCATCGGCGAGCCGTCCTGGCGCAGGTAGACATTGGCGGGCTTGAGGTCCAGGTGCAGCAGCCGGTTGGCATGGACCTCGCGCAGCCCGTTCATCACCTGCGAGAAGATCCGGCGGATGTGCCGCTCGGGCATGACCTCGCGGCCCGGCTTGCCCCGGTAGCGCATGATCAGTTCCTGCAGGCTGCGACCGCGCTCGTAGGCCATCACCATGTAGACGGTGTCGTTGGCCCGGAAGAAGTTGAGCACCCGCACCACGTTCGGGTGCAGCACGCGGGCGAGCGCGCGGCCCTCCTCGAAGAAGCACTTCAGGCCGTTGCGGTAGGTGTTCTGGTTCTCGTTGGCGACCGAGGGCACCAGCTCGCCCGGGCCGCGGCGCACCAGCGAACTCGGCAGGTATTCCTTGAGCGCGACCGGCTGGCCGTCGGGATCGTCGGCGAGATAGACGATCGAGAAACCCCCGCTCGCGATCTTCCTTACAATCCGATAGCCGCCGACTTCGAGGCCTTCGGGCAGCGGGGCGTTGGTCTGATTGGCCATGAAGGAACGATTGTAATGAACTCGAAGGACGCGGGCGTCCACAGCATGACCGGCTTCGGCACCGTGACGCGCGACCACGAGCTCGGGCGGCTCGGGATCGAGCTCAGATCGGTCAATTCGCGCTTCCTGGACATCGCCTTCCGTCTGCCCGACGAGCTGCGCGCGCTCGAGCCGCCCCTGCGCGAGGCGATCCAGGCGCGCGTGACCCGCGGCAAGATCGACTGCCGGGCCTCGGTTCAGCACCGCGCCGCCCAGCGACCGGAGGTCGTGCTTCGTCCCGGCGCGCTCGATGCGCTCGCGCTCGCGCAGGACGCGGTGCTCACGCGGATGCCGGGGGCGGCACCGCTGACGGTCGCCGACTGCCTGCGGTTTCCCGGGGTGGTCGACGACCCCCAGCCGGATCCCACGCAGTGGGTCGGCGCGTTCCGGCCGCTGTTCGGTGCCGCGATCGACGAGCTGCTCGCCAGCCGCGCCCGGGAGGGTGCCCGGCTGGGCGACGTGATCCGCGACCGGGCCGGCGCGATGACCGCGATCGTCGTGGCGCTCAAGCCGCGGGCGCCCGAGCTGGTCGCCGAGTTCGGGCTGCGGCTCACCGAGCGGCTGCGCGAGGCGGCCACCGGTGCGCTGGCCGGTACCGCCGTGCCGCTCGACGAGGCGATGGCCCGGATCCGCCAGGAGGTCTCGGTCTACGGGATGCGGGTCGACGTCGCCGAGGAGCTCGCACGGCTCGAGATCCACATCGCGGAGCTGGCGCGCATCGTCGACGGCGGCGGGCAGGTCGGCAAGCGGCTCGACTTCCTGATGCAGGAACTCAATCGCGAGGCCAACACGCTCGGCTCCAAGGCCGCGGGGCTGGAGGTCACGCAGGCCTCGGTGGAGCTCAAGCTGCTGATCGAGCAGGTGCGCGAGCAGGTGCAGAACCTGGAGTGATCGCGCGCGATCTGCGGACGGGGTTCGCTGGCGCACAGACCCGGCACCGTCCGCGGCGCAGTCTCGGGGTTCTCCAACGAACCGGATCCGAGACCATGAAGACAGACTTGCAGCTGCAGCAGGACGTGATGGCCGAGCTGAAGTGGGAGCCGGCCGTCCACGCCGCGCAGATCGGCGTCGAGGTGAAGCACGGCGTCGTCACGCTGGCCGGCGAGGTCGGCAGCTACACCGAGAAGTGGAATGCCGAGCGCGCGGCGCAGCGCGTGAGCGGCGTCAAGGCCCTGGCGATCGAGCTGAAGGTCAAGCTGTCCGCCATCGGGCAGCGCAGCGACGCCGAGATCGCCGAGTCGGCGAAGAACATCCTGGCCTGGTCGAGCCCGTTGCCGGCCGAAACCATCAAGGTGATGGCGGAAAACGGTTGGCTGACCCTGTCCGGCGACGTGGAATGGCAGTACCAGCGCCAGGACGCGGCCGACAGCGTCCGCAAGCTGTCGGGTGTGACGGGCGTCAGCAACCAGATCGCCATCAAGCCCTCGCTGTCGGCGACGGTCGTCAAGTCCGACATCGAGGCGGCGCTCAAGCGACGCGCCGTCGCCGATGCGAAGACCATCGCGGTGGACGTCAGCGGCGGCGACGTGACCCTGACGGGCACCGTCCACAGCTGGGCCGAACGCGAGCTGGCCACGCGCTCCGCGTGGGGAACCGCCGGCGTGCGCAATGTCGTGGACCGGATGAGTCTCGTCTACTGATCCTCGAGCACAGGCCGGGCGAGGCGGCTCGCGCACGATCTGCGGGCCGCATCGACCGGGTGTCACCCCTGAACGCCGATCCAGGCGCCGCTCGCGGCGCCGACATGACAGGGACACCGTCTTGCTCAAGCGCCTCCTCGTCGCCACCGTCGGGCTGCTGCTGGTGGGCTGTGTCGGCCTGACATGGCGGTCGGCCATGGCCCCCATCGCCCCGCCGACCGCCGACAGCTTCGAGCCGGCACGCGTCGCGCTCGGCGGGCGTCTCGCCGCGGCAGGCAACTGCGCGGGCTGCCACACCGCGCCCGGCGGGCCGGCCTATGGCGGCGGCCTCGGACTCGAGACCGGTTTCGGCCTGGCGTTCAGCACCAACATCTCGCCCGACTCGGCCACGGGCATCGGCACCTGGTCGGAGGCGGCATTCGCCCGCGCGATGCGCGAAGGCGTGTCCCGCGACGGCTCGCACCTGCTGCCGGCCTTCCCGTACACGCACTTCGCACGCCTGACCGACCGCGACGTCCAGGCGCTCTACGCGTTCTTCATGACGCGCAGGGCGGTCGTCGCGCCCGACCGCGTGAACACCCTCCCGTTCCCCCTGAACGTGCGGGCGCTGCAGGCGGGCTGGAAGCTGCTGTACTTCGATCGCGGCCCCTTCCGTCCGGCCCCCTCGAAAGACGAGGCCTGGAACCGAGGCGCTTACCTCGCCGAGGGCATCACGCACTGCGCGGCCTGCCACACGCCGCGCAACCGAGCGGGCGCGGAACGACACGACGCGCCCTACGCGGGCGCCCCCTACGATGGCTGGCAGGCACCGGCGCTGAGCGCGGCCAACCCGGCCCCCATGCCGTGGACGCAGCAGGACCTGTACGACTATCTGCGTACCGGCGAGTCGGCGCTCCACGGCGTCGCGGCAGGCGCGATGGCGGGCGTCGTCCACGCCGGCCTGGTCGGGCTCCCCGATGACGATGTGCAGGCGCTGGCACGCTATTTCGCCGACCTCAACGGCTCCGCCGCCCGGGCGCCCGACGCCGCCTCGGCGCTTGCGCGGGCCGCGTCGCGCCGGGGGATCGATGCAGGCCAGGAGACCACGCCCGGCGCCAACCTCTACCTGGCTGCCTGCGCATCCTGCCATTACTCGTCGGCCTCGAGACCGCAGTCCGCGCAGGCCGGGCTCGCCCTCAGCACCTCGGTCACCGCCGACGACCCGGGCAACTTCATCCAGACCGTGCTGCAGGGCATCGGCAGCGCGGGGACCCCCGGACCGTACATGCCCGGCTTCGCGGCCGCGCTGACCGACGACGACATCGCGCTGCTGGCCGCCTACGTTCGTCGCACGCGCAGCGATCGATCGCCGTGGGCGGACCTGCCCAGCGCGGTCGCGACCCGCCGCCCACCGAGCACCCATCTTCCATGACCGCGACAACCACCACCCGCTTCACGCTCAACGGCGAGGCCTTCGGGGTGACCGTCGCTCCGGACACGCCTCTGCTGTGGGTCATCCGCGACGTCGCGAACCTGACCGGTACCAAGTTCGGCTGCGGCATCGGACTGTGCGGCGCCTGCACCGTCCACGTGAACCGCCGTGCGGTGCGGTCCTGCATCACCCCGGTCGGGGCGGCGGCCGGGGCGCAGGTCGTCACCATCGAAGGGCTGTCGGTCGACGGTCGGCACCCGCTGCAGCGCGCCTGGGTGCAGACCCAGGCGCCTCAATGCGGCTACTGCCAGTCGGGCCAGATCATGCAGGCCGCGGTGCTGATCCGTCGCTTCCCGCAGCCCACCGACGAGGACATCGATTCGGTGATGAACGGCAACCTGTGCCGGTGCATGGCGTACCGCCGCATCCGCCAGGCCATCAAGATCGCGGCGGCCGAGGTCCTGGAGACGGCGCCCCGTGGATAGGCCCGACGTTCCGGTCACGACACGACGCGGCTTCCTCATCAGCGCGACCGGCGCCGGCTTCGCGATGGCCTTCGCCGCGCCGCGGTCGGGCCCGGCGGCCGCCCCCGCTTCGCCTGCAGGCGTCGCGCCGCCGTTCGAGCCCACGATCTGGTACGAGCTCGACCGCGACGGCATCGTCACCGTGAACATCATCCGTGCGGAGATGGGCCAGCACGTGGGCACGGCGCTGGCGCGCATCGTGGCCGACGAACTGGAGGTCGCCTGGTCCTCGGTCCGGCTGCGCTACGTCGACACCGACCCCAAGTGGGGCACGATGGTCACCGGCGGCAGCTGGTCGGTGTGGCAGAGCTTTCCGTATCTGAGCCGGGCGGGTGCCGCCGGTCGCCTCGCCCTGATCGACGAAGGGGCGAGGATGCTGGGCCTCGCGCCCGGACGCTGCACGGCGCGCGACGGCGTCGTCAGCGGCGCGGGCCGCTCGGTGAGCTACGCCGACATCGTGCGGCGCGGCCGCCTCGCCCGCAGCTACACCGCCGAGGCGCTCGCGGCCCTGCCGGTCAAGGCTGCCGCCGAACGCCGGCTGATCGGACTGCCCGCGGCCGCGATCGACATCCCTGCGAAGACCACCGGCGCGGCCCGCTACGGACTGGACACGAGGGTACCGGGCATGGTCTACGCGGTGCCCAGGCTGCCGCCCACGCGCACCGGCTGCCGGGTGACCGCCATCGACGACAGCGCGGCCCGCGGCATCCCGGGCTACCTCAAGAGCCTGGCGCTGGACGACCCTTCGGGGACAGTGCCGGGCTGGGTGGTGGTGTGCGCCGATTCGTTCGTCGCGGCGCAGCGCGCCGCCGAGCGGGTGAAGGTGCGCTGGCGCACGGGCGCCGCGGCCACCGTGTC
>JAIYAG010000054.1 GCA_027489195.1 Burkholderiales bacterium
CCCACGAGTTCTTCCAGGGCTTCGTGAACCACGCGCAGATGACGGTCCACGTCGACACGCTGCGCGGCGACAACGCGCATCACCAGTGCGAGACGGTGTTCAAGGCCTTCGCGCGCGCCTTCCGGATGGCGGTCGAGCCCGATCCGCGCGCCGCCGGCCAGATCCCCTCCACCAAGGGCAGCCTGCAGGGCTGAGGCCCGCCCTGCGGACGGAACCGGACCCGGTGCGATGACGACGATCGTGGTGGTCGACTACAGCATGGGCAACCTGCGCTCGGTGGCAAAGGCGCTCGAGCACGTGGCGCCCAAGGCCCGCGTCGAGATCTCGGGCGACGCCGCGCGCATCCGGGCCGCCGACCGGGTGGTCTTCCCCGGCCAGGGCGCGATGCCCGACTGCATGCGCCACCTCGACGAGTCCGGGCTGCGGGAGGCCGTCCTCGAGGCCGCCCGCACCAAGCCGCTGTTCGGCGTGTGCATCGGCGAGCAGATGCTGTTCGATGCGAGCGAGGAGGGCGGCACGGCCGGTCTCGGCCTGCTCCCCGGCCAGGTGGTGCGGTTCGCGGCCGACATGCGCGACGCCGACGGCGCCCGCCTGGAGGTGCCGCACATGGGCTGGAACCGGGTCGCCCAGGACCGGCCGCACGCGCTGTGGGCGGGGGTGCCCGACGGCGCCTACTTCTACTTCGTGCACAGCTACTACGCCCGCCCCGGCGATCCGGGCCTGAGCGTGGGCAGCACCGACTACGGGCGTCGCTTTACCTGTGTCGTCGCGCGGGATAACATTTTCGCCACTCAGTTCCACCCCGAGAAGAGTGCGGCCCACGGGCTGCGGCTCTACGCGAACTTCGTCGACTGGCGTCCCTGATTCGTACCAGGCTTCCCCGAATCCCGTCCGACCCGCCCGACGCCCCCCACGTTCCTCGCCGACCCAGGCCCCCCGATGCTGCTGATCCCCGCCATCGATCTCAAGGATGGCCGCTGCGTGCGCCTTCGACAGGGCGACATGGACGACGCGACCGTGTTCTCCGAGGACCCGGCAGCGATGGCCCGCAAGTGGCTGGAGCTCGGCGCCCGCCGGCTCCATCTGGTCGACCTGAACGGTGCGTTCGCCGGCAAGCCGAAGAACGAGGCCGCTATCAAGGCCATCGTCAACGAGGTCGGTTCGCGCATCCCGGTGCAGATCGGCGGCGGCCTGCGCGACCTCGACACCATCGAGCGCTACCTCGACGGCGGCATCTCGTACGTCATCATCGGCACGGCCGCGGTCAAGAACCCCGGCTTCCTGCACGATGCCTGCGGCGCATTCCCGGGGCAGGTGATCGTCGGCCTCGACGCCCGCGACGGCAAGGTCGCCACCGACGGCTGGAGCAAGCTCACCGGCCACGACGTCCTCGACCTGGCCAAGACGTTCGAGGGCTACGGCGTCGAGTCGGTCATCTACACCGACATCGGCCGCGACGGCATGCTGAGCGGCGTGAACATCGAGGCCACGGTGCGGCTCGCCCGCGGGCTGTCGGTGCCGGTCATCGCCTCCGGCGGCGTGGCCGCGCTCGGCGACATCGATGCGCTGTGCGCGGTCGAGCACGAGGGCATCGAGGCGGCGATCGTCGGCCGTGCGATCTACGACGGCACGCTCGACTTCGTCGCCGCACAGACGCGCGCCGACGAGCTCGGCGGAGAGTCGTAGGGTGCTGACCAAGCGGATCATCCCCTGCCTCGACGTGACGGCCGGCCGGGTGGTCAAGGGCGTGAACTTCCTCGCGCTGCGCGATGCCGGCGACCCGGTCGAGATCGCGCGTCGCTACGACGGCGAGGGCGCCGACGAGCTGACCTTCCTCGACATCACCGCCTCGTCCGACGAGCGCGACATCATCCTGCACGTCATCGAGGCGGTGGCGGCCGAGGTGTTCATCCCGCTGACCGTCGGTGGCGGCGTGCGTGCGGTCGAGGATGTGCGCCGGCTGCTGAACGCGGGCGCCGACAAGGTCTCGATCAACACCGCCGGCCTGCAGAACCCGCAGCTCATCGCCGATGCCGCCCACCGCTTCGGCTCGCAGGCGATCGTCTGCGCGGTCGACGCCAAGCAGGTCGCGCCCGGCCGCTGGGAGGTGTTCACCCACGGCGGGCGCAAGGCCACCGGCCGCGACGCCGTCGAGTGGGCCTGCGAAGTCGAGCGGCTGGGCGCCGGCGAGATCCTGCTCACCAGCATGGACCGCGACGGCACGAAGCAGGGGTTCGACCTGGGCCTGACGCGCGCCGTCTCGGACGCGGTCGGCATCCCGGTCATCGCCTCGGGCGGGGTCGGCACGCTGCAGCACCTGGCCGACGGCGTGCTCCAGGGCCGGGCCGACGCGGTGCTCGCCGCGAGCATCTTCCACTTCGGCCAGCACACCGTCGATGAAGCCAAGCGCCATCTGGCGGCGCAGGGCATCGCGATGCGTCTGCAATGAGCGGCGGTGCGCCGGCGCGTCCGGCCACCGGCGGCGAGGCCGTCGCCGCGGGAACGTCCACGGACTGGCTCGACGCGGTGCGCTGGGATGCGGCCGGTCTGGTCACCGCGATCGCCCAGGACGCCGATTCCGGGCGCATCCTGATGGTGGCCTGGATGAACCGCGAGGCGCTCGCCGAGACCGCCCGCAGCGGCCGCGCCGTCTACTTCTCGCGCTCGCGGCAACGGCTCTGGCGCAAGGGCGAAGAATCCGGCCACGGCCAGTCGGTGCGCGAGCTGCGCCTCGACTGCGACGGCGACGCGGTGCTGCTCCTCGTCGAGCAGGCCGGCGGCATCGCCTGCCACACCGGCCGCGCGTCCTGCTTCTTCAGCCGCTGGGAGGACGGCCGCTGGGTCGTCATCGATCCGGTGCTGAAGGACCCCGAATCGATCTACAGGTAGGACCTCCCGCATGACCGAACGCAGCGACGACACACTCGCGCGGCTGGCCGCGACCGTCGCCTCCCGGCGCGGCGCCGACCCCGACACCTCCTACGTGGCCCGACTGTTCCACAAGGGCGAGGACGCGATCCTCAAGAAGATCGGCGAGGAAGCGACAGAGACGGTGATGGCGGCCAAGGACGGCGACGCCGGCCGGATCGTCTCGGAGACCGCCGATCTGTGGTTCCACTGCCTCGTCATGCTCGCCCATTACAATCTGGGCCCCGACGACGTGCTGGCGGAGCTGGTGCGTCGGGAGGGAACGTCGGGCATCGACGAGAAAGCGCTCCGAAAGCAGCGCGACTGACGTCTTCCAGGAAGCCGACATGAGCCACGACTGCATCTTCTGCCGCATCGCCCGGGGCGAGATCCCTTCGCGCAAGGTCTACGAGGACGAGGACGTGCTCGCCTTCCACGACATCAATCCCGCGGCGCCGGTGCATTTCCTGATCATCCCCAAGGTGCACGTCGTGAACCTCTACGACGCGGACATGGCGCATCAGGCGGTGCTCGGAAAGGTGCTCGGAATGGCCGGGCAACTCGCACGGGAACAGGGGCTGACGGACGGTTTTCGGACCATCATCAACAACGGAAGAGTGGGTCGGCAGGAGGTGTATCATCTCCACATGCACGTGTTGGGCGGTCCCGACCCCCTTCGCTCGGGCCTTAACACGCCCTGACACAGGAGTACGCGATGGGTTCGCTGAGCATTTGGCACTGGCTGATCGTCCTCGTGATCATCATGCTGGTCTTCGGCACGAAGAAGCTTCGAAACATCGGCTCTGACCTCGGCGGCGCGGTCAAGGGCTTCAAGGAAGGCGTGAAGGAAGGCTCGGAGTCGGCCGCCGCCGACGCGCAGCAGGCGTCCAAGACGATCGACGTCGACGCCAAGCCGAAGAGCTGACGGCACGGTGGTGGCCCGCCTCGCGGGGCGCCCCGTCCGATCGGCGGTTGCAGTGTGCGAGCGGCTGAATGCCGCTCGCTGCATTTAGGTCCTCATGTTCGACATCGGCTTTTCCGAGATGGTGGTCCTCGCGGTCGTGGCGCTCGTCGTCCTCGGCCCCGAGCGCCTTCCCAAGGTCGCCAAGCAGGCCGGCGCCTGGATGGGCAAGCTGCGCCGCTACGTCGACGACGTGAAGTCCGACATCAACCGCCAGATGGAGCTCACCGAGCTGCGCAACCTGAAGTCGCAGCTCACCGATGCGGCCAAGGACATCGAGACCTCCATCAGCTCGACCGTCTCCGACGTGCAGACCTCGTTCAACGACGTGCAGAAGTCGCTGGAGGGCTCGGCCGACACCGAGCCGCGCACCGACTGGGACAAGATCTACGCGACGCGCCGCGCGCGCGAGCGGATCAAGGACCGTCGGATCGAGCGCGAGAAGGAGCTCGGCATCAAGCGGCCCAAGCGGCCGTTCCACCGCTGAGGCCGCCGTGACGCTCAAGGACCTGCTGGGCCGCAAAAAGAAGCCCGACGTCGACCCGGCCCAGGACGAGAGCTTCGTCTCGCACCTGGTCGAGCTGCGCGACCGCATGATCCGCTCGCTGGTGGTCGTGCTGATCCTGTTCGGCGTGTGCTTCTACTTCAGCGGCGAGATCATGAAGTTCCTGTCGCAGCCGCTCTACCAGGCGCTGCCGGCAGGCACCCGGCCGATCTTCACCGACCAGGCCGGCGCGTTCTTCACGCTCACGAAGGTCTCGTTCCTGACCGCGCTGCTGGCCGCGCTGCCCTGGGTGCTCTACCAGGCCTGGGCCTTCGTCGCGCCGGGGCTGTACGACCACGAGAAGCGCTTCGCGCTGCCGCTGATCGTCTCCAGCGTCTTCTTCATGCTGGTCGGCATCTCGTTCGCGTACTACTTCGTGCTGCCGGCGGCGTACAAGTTCTTCATCTCGTTCTCCGCACAGACCGGCGCCGAGACGCTGCAGGACCTGCAGAAGTACTGGGACTTCACGCTCGCGATCTTCTTCGGCTTCGGGATCACCTTCGAGGTGCCGGTCGTCGAGATGCTGCTGGTCAAGCTCGGCATGGTCACCACGCAGCAGCTGCGCGAGGCACGCCGCTACGTCATCGTCGGCGCGTTCGTGGTCGCCGCGGTGCTCACCCCGCCCGACGTGCTGTCCCAGTTCATGCTCGCGATCCCGCTGATCATCCTCTACGAGCTGGGCATCTGGATGTCCGGCTTCATCGCTGCCGTCAGCAAGCCGCCTGCGCCGGTCGACGAGACCGCGGCGGCGTCGGCCGGCACGCCCACCGACCCGCGCTGAGCGCGGGCGGCGCAGCACCTCAGCGCGGGTCCGGGTCGGGCAGCGAGCCCAGCTTCGCCGCGAACCGGCGCATGCCGCCGAGCCAGCGGTCGTAGTCCTCGCCCTTGCGCCTGAAGTAGGTCTCGACCTGCGGATGCGGCAGGATCAGGAAGGTCTCGGCGGCCATGCCGTCCACCACGCAGTCGGCCAGCACGGAGGCCGGGATCACGCCGTCGTTCGCTGCGGCCGCCGCGCCCGCGCGTGCCTGGATCATCGGCGTGTCGACGGCCTGCGGGCAGAGCACCGAGACGCGCACGCCGGCCGCGCCGTGCTGGATCGACAGCCACTCGCCGAAGGCCACGGCCGCGTGCTTCGTGACCGCGTAGCTCGCCGAGGGGAGCGAGGTCAGCAGGCCGGCGGCCGATGCGGTGTTCAGCAGGTAGCCCTCGCCGCGCGCGCGCATGCCGGGCACGACCGCGCGCGCCGCGTAGACGTGGGCCATCACGTGCACCTGCCAGGACAGCGTCCAGTCGGCGTCGGGCGTGAACTCGCTGCCGTCGCGGATCAGGCCGGCGTTGGAGCAGAACACGTCGACGTGGCCGAAGCGGGCGTCGGCCGCGGCCACCAGCGCCTGCACCTCGGCCTCGACGCCGACGTCGCCTGCGACGGCGAGCGCGGGCACCGCGGGGCGCCCGGCGCCGTCCCCGGCGGCCAGGTCGGCGGCGAGCGCCTCGAGCGCGGCCTGCTGCGCGGGCAGGTCGGCCAGCACCAGCCCGCGCGGCCGCTCGTGGGCGAAGCGCAGCGCGAGCGCGCGGCCGATGCCGCTGGCCGCGCCGGTGATGACGATGGTGCGATCGGCGAGTCTCATGGTCGGGTTGCCTCCTCGACGGGAAGGTACCCCGAGGGCGGCGCGAGGG
>JAIYAG010000109.1 GCA_027489195.1 Burkholderiales bacterium
GACCCTGCTGCAGTCCGCGGGCGGAGCCGGCCTCGGCCAGCCGCGACTGCAGGTCGAGCAGGCCCGCCCGCAGCGGCTCGCTGTCGGCACCGATGCGGGTCTCGGCGGCGCGGGCCCCGGGCATGCGCGGCAGGTCGGCGATCAGGGTGGCGATCGGCGTGTCGAGCTCGGCGTAGGCGGCCTTGAGCTCACCCAGGCGGGCGCGCTGCTCGCCTTCGCGGGCGGGCGCGAGCCGTCGGGCCTCGCTGCCCGCGAGCAGCGCTTCGATGGTGTCGCGCAGCGCGGCGGTGTCGCGCGCCAGCACGGCCGCCAGCTCGAGGTTGACCGCGTCGCCGCCGGTCAGCTGCACGACCTGGCGGGCGATCCGGTGCGCGAGCACCTGCAGTTGCGCGGCCGCGGCGATCTCGGGCGCCGGCGCAGGCACCGCGGCCTTGAGCGCCGTGACCTGCTCGGCGAACTCCACGATCCGGGGCTGCGCGTCGAGCACGGTGCGCGCGGCCTGCGCGATCGAGGACAGGGTCGGCTGCAGCTGGGTGAGCGTCGCCGCGGCCTGGTCGGTGCGCTTCCAGGGTTCGGCCAGGCGGGCGAGCGCGGGCTGCAGCGCAGCGTCGACCGGCTCGACGCGCTGCTCGCGGACGATGCCCCCCGACTGCAGCGCGGCCACCGCCTCGGACAGCCGGCCGCGGCTCTCGGCGAGCTGACGGAACGCGTCGCCGCCACCGCGCACCGCCATCGGCGCGGCCTTGGCCAGGCGCTGCGAATGCATCAGCGAGTCGCCGACGAGACGGGTCTGGATCGCCACCGCGCCCGACTGGCGCGAATCGAGCCACATGAACACGAAGGCGAGCAGCAGCGACAGGCCCAGCACCGGGAACAGCACCGCGAGCTGGCCGCGCTTGGGCAGGCGATCGAGCAGCGGCAGCGTGATGCGGCGCCGTGCCGGCGGGCTGCCCGCGGGCCGACCGGGTGCTGCGGCGATGGTGTCGCCGAAGCGGGTCGGGATGCCGCCTTCGTCCACGATCACGGTGTCGGGGTCGACGCTGCGGGCGCCGCCGCCGAACGGGAACAGCGGACGGGGGAACTTGAATGCCATCGGGGTGTCGGGCCGGGGTCGCGGCTCAGCGGCCGGCCAGCAGGAAGGCGCTGCCCGCGGCGAGGCGGGCGAGGTCGAGCTCGTGCCAGCGGTTGCCGTCGGCGTCGATCAGCGTCCGGCCGACCCAGTCGGGGCGACCGGCCGGACCGAACCCGCCTTCGGCGAGCGAAGGCTGCGCGTCGTCCTCGTCGATGCGCATCGAGGCGACGTTGCGCAGCCCGAGCATCCGCGTCACCAGGATGGCCGCGTTGAACTCGAGCCTGGCGGCGAGCGCGAGCAGCCGCGACTCCTTGCTGACCTCGGTGCGACCGAGCTGGGCGTAGCGCTGCAGGTCGATCACGGTGTAGAGCGCCCCGCGCAGGTTCACCAGGCCGACCAGCCAGTCGCGCGTCAGCGGCACCGGCGCGATCGTGTCGGGCACCGGGACGATCTCGCCGGCCTCGGACAGGTCGACCAGCCAGCGCTGCCCGCCGATCATCAGGCCGAGCCGCGCAGCCAGGTCGGGCGTCGTGCCGGCCTCGCGCAGGCGCTCGTTGAGGCGGGACTGGAAATCCTTGAGCTGCGTCGACTGGGAAAGCGTCATCGGCGGCCCTTCAGTGGACGAGATCGGCGATCTTCGCCAGCAGCTCTTCGGCGTCGATCGGCTTCGTGAGGTAGCCGCGGGCACCCTGGCGCAGCCCCCAGATCCGGTCGGTCTCGGCACCCTTGCTGGTGCACAGGATCACCGGGATCGACTGCGTCTCCGGATCGCGCGACATCAGCCTCGTGACCTGGAAGCCGCTCGCGCCGGGCATCACCACGTCCATCACGACCAGCGAGGGCCGCTCCGAGCGGATCTTGACCAGCGCCTCGGCACCGCTCTCGGCGGTCACCACCGCATAGCCGCGCTTGGCCAGCAGGTCGGCCAGGAAGAAACGCTCGGTGGGCGAGTCGTCGACGATGAGGATCTTCTGCGGGCCCATCGGCGCGCCCCCGTCAGGCCCCGATCGCTCGGCGGGCATGCTGGGCGACGCACTTGAGGAGGCTGTCCTTGGTGAAGGGCTTGGTCAGGTACTCCTCGCAGCCCACCATGCGGCCGCGGGCCCGGTCGAACAGACCGTCCTTGCTCGACAGCATCACCACCGGCGTCGCGTGGAAGCGCGGGCTCTTCTTGATGAGCGCGCAGGTCTGGTAGCCGTCGAGCCGTGGCATCAGCACGTCGCAGAACACCAGGTCGGGCTCGTGGTCGGAGACCTTGGCGAGCGCGTCGAAACCGTCGTCGGCGACGATCACGCGACACCCCGCCTGGGACAGGAAGATCTCGGCGCTGCGCCGGATCGTGTTGCTGTCGTCGATGACCATGACTTTCAGGCCGGCGATCGAATCCATCGCGCTCATCTAGATCCCCGCGACCTGCAGCATCGGAAGCTTCGAAGTGTAGCCAAACCGTTGCACTGCGGTCAAAGAATGTTCTTGCGGAATAAAGACTTGGCGCTCAAAGCTCGACCATCTCGAAGTCTTCTTTGCGCGCCCCGCATTCCGGACAGGTCCAGTTCATCGGAACGTCTTCCCAGCGTGTGCCCGGCGCGATCCCCTCGTCGGGCACGCCGGCGGCCTCGTCGTAGATCCAGCCGCAGATGAGGCACATGAAGGTCCGGGTCGCTTGCTCGCTCATGCCGTGTCCGTTGTCGAAGCATTAGAGGGGTAAGGACCGGATGTTACCCGCTCGCGCCGACGGGACCCGGCGAGAGGCCGACGGGCGGGAGCGCTTCCGTAGCGCGACACCGCCCGGTCAGTCGCCGAGGTGGAACCGGGTCTCGAGCCGGTGGACGACCGGGTAGTCCAGGAACTGCCGCTCGTACGGCGATTGCTTCACCAGTCGGGCGAAGATCCCCCACGCCATGGTGGGGAAGGCCCGCGCGAGCGGCCTCGCGAGCACCGGCGGGAACGGATAGAAGTTGCTGCCGCCGAAGCCCGCGCAGCGATAGCCGCCCGGAAAGCAGTCATCGAAGAAGGCGAGCAGGTCGGGACGGGTGAACCCACGGACGTGCGCCGAGGCCGAGCGGATCTGCGTCGGCTGGCGGCCGAAGGCCAGCAGCACGCGGTTGTGCAGGGACGCGAGGTTCGGCACGCCGACGACGAAGCTGCCGCCGACCCGCAGCACGCGGCTGACCTCGTGTGCGATCCAGAACAGTTCCTTGGTGTGCTCGAGCACCTGCTTGGCGATGACGATGTCGACCGAACCGGACTCGAACGGCAGCCGGTCCCGCTCGATGTCGAGCGGATGCACCGCATAGCCGCGGGCGCGCAGCGCTTCGACGCTCGGCGCGAACGACTCGATCGCATGGAACGCCGCGCCGGGCAGGCACGCACGGGCCGCGTCCAGGTCCGCGCCGCCGCCCGCGCCCACGTCGACGACGACGCGCGCGGGGGCCGCATCGCCGACGAAGCGCGCGACGACCTGTCGCCCGTAGTTCAGCGAGACGTCGATGGAGGCC
>JAIYAG010000164.1 GCA_027489195.1 Burkholderiales bacterium
CTTCGATCCATCCGGCCGGTTCACCGGCTATGCCGGACTGTCGCGCGACGCCGGCGCCGAGACCGTCGCCGACCGGGCCCGCAGGCTGGCGATGGCCGCGCTGCTGGCGGCCGCCGAGCCGGTGGTGTGGATCGAGTCGAGCGCCGGATCGACGCCCGGCTGGCATGTCATCTGGGCGAATGCCGCCGCCTGCCGACTGTTCGACCGGACCGAGCGCGAGCTGCGCCAGGTGCCCTGCCGCGCGCTCTTCGGGCCCGACTCGCAGGCCGCGGCGACCAGCCTCGAGCAGTCGCTGCGCGCGCGCCGCGATGCGCGCATGCACGTCGACCTGGCGCGCAAGTACGGCGAGGTCCGCTCGGTGGAGGTCCGCCTCGAGCCGCTTCCGGGCGAGAGCGCGCTGCGCCCGTGCGCCGCGCTGCTGATGCACGACCGGTCGGCGGACCAGGAACGACTGCAGCAGGACGGCCGGGCGATCGAGCGGCTGCGCAGCAAGATGCGCGAACGCTCGCTCGAGCTCGAGGTGACGGGCAAGGAACTCGAGTCGTTCACCTATACCGTGTCGCACGACCTGCGGGCGCCGATCCGCGTCGTCGAGGGCTTCGCGCGGATCCTGCAGGAAGACTACGGCGACCGGCTCGACCGGATCGGCCACGACCATCTGCAGCGGATCCTGAGCGCGGCCTCGCGGATGACGCAGATGATCGACGCGCTGCTCGGGCTGTCGCGCCTGTCGGGCCAGCCGATCGTGCCCGAGCAGGTCGATCTCTCGCGGCTGGCCGACACCATCTCCGAGGAGCTGCGCGGCGCGGACGCACAGCGCCGCGTGTCGGTGCGCGTGCAGCCCGGCCTGCTGGTCGAGGGCGACCGCACGCTGCTGCGCGTCATGCTCGAGAACCTGCTGGGCAACGCGTGGAAATACACCTCCAAGCGGCCCGACGCCCAGATCGAGTTCGGCTGCAGCGGCCTCGGACCGGATGCGGTCTACTGCGTCGCCGACAACGGCGAGGGCTTCGACATGCGGTTCGCCGATCGGCTGTTCGGGGTGTTCCAGCGCCTGCACAGCGCCAGCGAGTTTCCGGGCACCGGCGTGGGTCTGGCCACCGTGCAGCGCATCGTGCGCCGCCACGGCGGCCGCGTCTGGGCCGAGTCCGAACCCGGCCGCGGCAGCCGCTTCTACTTCACGCTGTGGGAGAAAGCGGGCCGCTGAGCAGCGTCGCCGCCGCGACGATCTCGGCGCCCAGCGCGCTCTCGCTGCGGCCGCGCCCCGCCGCCATCGAGGCCAGCATCCGGCGCGCCGCGACCGGCGAGAGCCGGTGCCGCTCCATCAGGATGCCGATGGCGACCGACTCGGGCGCATGGTCGCCGTTGACGCTGCGCGCACGCTCGATCAGGTCGACCGCGGCACCGAACGCATCGGACACCGGCACGGTCGCCGGCACCGTCTCCATCGGGAGCGACGCCGCGGGCTCGCCCGGGGCGGCGGACTCGGCCCGCGATCCCGAGCGGGCGAGCGCCGACTCGACCGCCGGCACGATCTGCCGGACGTCGAGCGGCTTGACCAGATAGGCGAGCGCGCCGAACTCGACCGCCTGCCTGACGATGCGCTCGTCGTTGAAGGCCGACAGGAACATGAACGGCGTGCCGACGTGGTCGCGCAGGTACGCCGCCACGTCGAGGCCGGTCTTGCCGTTCATCCGCATGTCGAGGAGCGCCAGGTCGGGGCGCCGCTCGCGGGCCAGCAGGATCGCGTCGTCGCCGTTGTCGGCCTCGATCACGTCGTAGCCGGCCGTCTTCAGGCCGTGCACCAGCGTCGCCAGCACCAGCCGGTCGTCGTCGCACACCAGGATCGTCGCGCGGACGTCGCTCATCGGGACCTCTGTGGAATCGGGAGCACGGCGTCCTCGCCGCGTTCGCGCAGCGCCGGACGCGTGATCTCGGCACGCGCCGTGACCCGCTCTTCGCGCTGGGCGAGATCGAGCCGGGCACCGCGCCGGGGCAGCAGGGCCTTGACCAGCCCGAGGCCGGACGGCGACGGGCCGAGCCGCGCAAAATCGAAGCCCTCGGGCAGCGTGCCGCGGCTGCTGATCTCGAGCGCGATGCCGCCCTCGACGGCATCGAGCCGAACCGTCACCGGCGAGCCCGCGGCACGGTGCTTGATGGCATTCGTGGCGAGCTCGTTGACCACCAGCGCGAGCGGCACCGCCTCCTGCTCGGGCAGCAGCCAGCGGTCGATGTCCTCGTCGTCGACGCCGAGCGCCAGCGCGATGCCGAAGGTGCGCCCGAGGTTCTCGAAGACCGCGGCGATCACGCGGCGCGCCACCAGCGCCTCGCCGTCGCGCACCTGCAGCCCGTGCACCTGCGCGATCGCCTGGATGCGGCCGACGACCTCGACCAGCGACTCGGCGAGCTCGGGTCGGCTCGAGGCGCTCTGCTGCAGCAGCCCGGCCACCCCCTGCAGGTTGTTCTTGATGCGGTGATGGACCTCGCGGACCAGCATGTCGCGCTGCTTGATCGCGTCCTCGAGGCGGGCCTGCTCGAGGCGCAGCGTCTCGGTGATGTCCTCGGCCACCGCGAACAGCCGGTCGGCGCCGGGGCCGCCCGTCCCGTCGGTGGGGACCGCGACGCCGTCCGGCGCCGCCGCGCGCCCGAAGACCCGAAGCCGCACCGCACGCACGCCCTGCCCGGGCGGCTGCAGGCGGATCACCGTCTCGTTCGCATGGCCCGGCGCCTGGGCGTCGAACATCGCGGCCAGCTCGCCGCGATGCTCGGGCAGCACGTGATCGAACAGCGCGAGCGGCCGGGCGACGAGGTCGGCCATCGGCGTGCCCCAGACCACCTCGAAGCGGCCGTTCACGTAGTCCACCGCCGCCAGCCCGGGCTGCGCGACGAAGATCGCGTCGTCGACCAGTTCGGCGAACTGGCGGAAGCGCTCCTCGGTCTCGATCAGCTCGTCGCGCAGCGTGCGCTCGCGGGTGACGTCGTGCACGACCGTCAGCCGCATCGGCCGCCCGTCGAGGTCCTCGAGCTCGCGGTCGATGCGGTCGATCCAGCGGGTCGAGCCGTCGTCGCGCGTCCACAGGCTGCGCTGCCGCGCGCCGCGCCCGTTCGGCTCGAAGCGCGACTCGCCGATCGCGTCGGGCAGGCCGATCAGCCGGTCGCGCGAGCGCCCGACGATGTCCTCGAGCATGCGGTTGACCAGCGAGACCCTCCCGCCCGCATCGGAGATCATCAGGCCGACCGGCGCCTGCTCGAAGAAGCGCTCGAAGCGCTGCCAGTAGGCGCGGAGCCGCTGCTGCATGCGGATCTCCTCGGTCTCGTCGTGCAGCGTGATCAGCTCGATGCGCGAGCCGTCGGAGGCATGCGTCGTATGCCGCATCAGCCGGCAGATGCGCACGGTCCCGTCGCGCTGCATGATCCGCCGGGTCAGCGTCAGCGGCAGGTGCTCGCCGCGCAGCGCGCGCTGGCGCTGCTCGAGGATCATCTCCCGGTCCTCGGGCGCCATCCATTCGATCGGGTCGCGCCCGATCAGGTCCTCGGGCCGGTAGCCGAACATCTCGCAGTACGACCGGTTGACCTTGAGCATGCGGAAGTTCGCATCCTGGATCGACTTCGGCGACGGCGATTCCTCGAACAGCAGCCGGAACATCTCGTTGTCGCGGATGACCTCGTCGACACGCTGGCGGTCGGCGGTCAGGTCCTCGGTCAGCGAGCAGATCCAGAAGCCGCCGCGCGGGTCGACGGTGACCCGCGAGCGCACGCGCAGCATCAGCGTGACGCCGTCGCGGCGCACGTAGCGACGCTCGAAGGTGTGGGCGCCGCCTTCGGCGGCGAGCCTCGCCCACTGCCCCGAATCCGCGCGCAGCCGCATGGACTCCTCGAGATGCTCCGGGGCGACCATGAACACCGGATCCCGGCCGATCAGCTCGGACGGCTCGTAGCCCATCAGCGCGCAGTAGGCCGGATTGACCGCGATGATCCGCATGTCGGTGCCCTGCACGCACGACGGCAGCGGCGAGCGCGTGAAGAAGGCGTCGTGCCAGCGGCGCAGCAGGTCGACCTCGGCCCGAGCCGGATTCGCGTCGGAGACCGGCGTCGCCACGCACAGCAGGCGCGGGCCGTCGGCGTGCGTCTCGATCTCGGCCGCGACCCTCACCCGAACCCGCGAGCCGTCCGCACAGCCCCAGGCCGCCTCCCAGGACACCGGCCCCTCGTCGGCGATGCGCCGCGCCAGCGGCCTCGCGCCGGAGGCGGACAGCGCCTCGTCGAGCCGCTCGCCGAGCACGCCGCCGTCCCAGCCGAGCCGCTCGCGGGCGGCACGGCTCCAGGCGAGCACGCGGCCGTCGAGCGAGACATGCAGCAGCATCACGCCGAGCGCATCGAGCGCCGAGGCGAGCGGCGCGGGACGATTCGGGCCGCGACCGGCCGGGGGGGCGGCCGCGTCGGCGCGCGGGGTCGGCCCGACAGCGCCGACGGCAGCCGGACTGCCCGCTCCGGGCGCGGACGACGCCGGGGATGCGACGGTGTCGGTCGGCGGCTCGGCGGCTGGAGAGGAGATCGGCAGGAGCGTGCTCATCGGTCGGAGCGGTCTCCCGTCGAGTGCGGGAGCCCTGGCCGATTCTGCCACGTTGCGCGGTGCGCGGCGCGATCCGGCGAGGCATACTGACCTGTTCACAGGGAGCCGACATGGACCGACCGAACCTCGACGCCCTGCGCGTCGACCTCGCCGCCGCGCTGCGCGGCGCCGCCCGCCACGGGCTGAACGAAGGCGTCTGCAACCACTTCAGTCTCGAGGTGAGCGACGACCGCTACCTGATCAACCCCCAGGGCCTGCACTGGTCGGAGGTGACCGCGGGCGACATGCTGCTGATCGACGGCGAGGGCCGCGTGCTCGAGGGGCGCCATCCGCTCGAGCCCACCGCGTTCTTCATCCACAGCCGCATCCACCGCCGCCAGCGGCACGCCAAGGCGGTGCTGCACACCCACATGCCCTACGCGACCGCGCTGACCCTCGTCGAAGGCGGTCGTCTCGACTGGTGCGGCCAGGGGGCGCTGCGCTTCCACGGTCGCGTCGCCTACGACGACACCTACAACGGGCTGGCCCTCGACACCGCCGAGGGCGACCGGATCGCCGCCCAGCTCGACGGCGGGCGCGACGTGATGTTCATGGCGAGCCACGGCATCACCGTCGTCGGCCGCTCGCTCGCCTGGGCGTTCGACGACCTGTACTACCTCGAGCGTGCCTGCATGCACCAGGTGCTGGCGGTGCAGGCCGCGGCCGGCCGGCCGCTGCGCCGCATCCCCGAGGCGGTCTGCGCGACGGTCGCCGACCAGATCGAGGGCGAGCGCCAGCAGTCGGACCTCCACTTCGAGTCGCTCAAGCGACTGCTCGACCGCGAGGCGCCCGGCTGGCGCGCGCCCTGACCGGAGACCGCGGATGTCCGAGATCCTGCGCAGCCATCTCGCCGGCCGTTGGATCGGCGAGACCGCCGCGACGCCGCTGGCGCACGCGGTCACCGGCGACATCGTCGCCCACACCCACCGCGAGCAGCCCGACTTCGGCGAGGCCCTCGACTTCGCCCGCGGCGACGGACTGCGCGCCCTGCTCGCGCTCGACTTCCAGCGCCGGGCGTCGATCCTGCGGGCATTGGCCAAGCGGCTCGCCGAGCGCAAGGAAGCGCTCTACGCGATCTCGGCCTGGACCGGCGCCACGCGCCGCGACGGCTGGGTCGACATCGAGGGCGGCATCGGCACGCTGATCGCCTACGCATCGCTGGCCGCCGCCGAACTGCCTTCGGGCAACCTGCTGCACGAGGGTCCGCCGAGCTCGCTCGGCAAGCGCAACACCTTCGCCGGCACACATGTGCTGGTGCCGCGGCGCGGCGTCGCCGTCCACGTCAACGCGTTCAACTTCCCGGTCTGGGGCCTGCTCGAGAAGTTCGCGCCGGCCTTCCTCGCCGGCATGCCGTGCATCGCCAAGCCCGCGACCGCCACCGCCTACCTCGCCGTCGCGCTGGTCCGGGAGATCGAGGCGACCGGGCTGCTGCCGCCGGGCGCGCTGCAGCTGGTGGTCGGCGGCGTCGGCGACCTGCTCGATCGGCTCGACGGCCAGGACGTGCTCACCTTCACCGGCTCGGCGGACACCGCGGCACGGCTGCGCACCCATCCGAACCTGGTGCGCTGCTCGGTGCCGTTCAACGCCGAGGCCGACTCCCTCAACGCGGCGATCCTGGGCCCGGACGTCGCGCCGGGGAGCGTCGAGTTCGGCCTCTTCGTCGACGAGGTGGTGCGCGAGATGTCGGCGAAGGCGGGCCAGAAATGCACCGCGATCCGCCGCGCGATCGTGCCGCGCGCGCAGCTCGACGCGGTCGCCTCGGCACTGCGCGGCAAGCTCGCGGCGCTCGTCGTCGGCGACCCCGCGCTCGAGGGCGTGCAGATGGGCGCGCTGGCCTCGCGCGATCAGCAGGCCGACGTCGCCGAGCGGGTCGCGATGCTCGCTCGCGACTGCGAGACGGTGTTCGGCGCGGCCGACGGCTTCGCGCCGCGCGGCGAGCGCACCGCGGGCGGCGCATTCTTCGCGCCGACGCTGCTGCTCTGCCCGCGCCCGCTCGATACGGCGTCGGTGCACGAGATCGAGGCCTTCGGCCCGGTCGCCACGCTGATGCCCTACGACGGCCTCGACGAGGCGATCACGCTGGCCGCGCGCGGACGCGGCAGCCTGGTCGCGACGCTGGTCACCGCCTCGCCCGCCGTGGCGGCCGAGGCCGTGCCTCGGCTCGCCGCCTGGCACGGCCGCCTGCACGTGCTCGATGCGGAATCGGCCGCCGAGTCCACCGGCCACGGCTCGCCGCTGCCCGGCCTCAAGCACGGCGGCCCGGGCCGCGCCGGCGGCGGCGAGGAGCTGGGGGGCCTGCGCGCGGTCACGCACTACCTGCAGCGCGCCGCGGTCCAGGGCTCCCCGAGCATGCTGACCGCCATCACCGGCGAGTACGTGCGCGGCGCGAAGGTCACCGAGTCGGACATCCATCCGTTCCGCAAGCACTTCGAGGACATCGCGGTCGGCGACTCGCTGCTGACGCACCGGCGCACGGTGAGCGAGGCCGACATCGTGATGTTCGGCGGCCTGTCGGGCGACTACTTCTACATGCACTTCGACGAACCCGCGGCCCGCGCCAGCGCGTTCGGCAAGCGCATCGCGCACGGCTACTTCGTGCTGTCAGCCGCAGCGGGCCTGTTCGTCAGCCCGGCGCCGGGCCCGGTGCTGGCGAACTACGGCCTGGAGAACCTGCGCTTCGTCAC
>JAIYAG010000005.1 GCA_027489195.1 Burkholderiales bacterium
CGCGTTGCCGCGGATCCAGGCCAGGTCCGCATCCGGGATCTCGTCGACGGCGACCGACTTGACCGAGTTCGCCTGGAGCACGCCGGCGCGGGCCATCCGGGCGCCTTCGACCGCGACGATCGTGCCGACCGCGAGCTGGCTCGCCGCGATGCCCGTGCCGTCGTAGGACACCGGTGTGGTGCCCACCACGGCCATCTTCTCGGCTTCGTCGAGGTGGGTCACCGCGCCCTGGACCTTGACCATCCCCTTGTAGACGGTCCGACCGAGCACGTCGACGACCAGATCGGTCGCGCGGGGCAGTGCCGTCACGATGCGGGTCGCCCGCACCGAGGCGGTCGTCTCGTCGGGGATGCCCCAGACCTCGATGAGCGCCCCGCTGCGGAGCTTGTCGGGCGTCTCTCCCGACCAGGCCGTCTGATCGTCCCAGACCACTTCGCGGCCCATCACGTAGAGGGCTCGCCCGGCCTTGTCGATGACACTGACCGGACCGCGGGTCGGCGGCAGGACGCGGACCCGCTGCGCCACGCCCTCGCGGCGGGTCGGGTCGACCGTGCCGACTACTTCGACGACCATGCCGCGGCCGAGCTGCAGCGACGCGTAGGCCCCGCCGTTCGAATCGGTGAACCGGGTGGCCGCGGTCACGAAGCGCACCCCCTCGACGACGAGGTCGGTGTCGTAGGCGAGCGGTCCGACGGACAGCGACTTCACCGCGGTCGCCGACGGCGTCGAACCGGGCGAACCGGTCCCGGCCGGAGGCGGCGTCGTGCCGGTCGACACGGTGGTGTTCACGTTGACGGACACGGCCGTCGCCGGCGCGCCTCCGGAGCCGCCGCTGCCGATGCCGGCGACGTCGACCGAGCCGCCGCATCCGGCGACCAGGGCCGCGGCCAGCAGGGTGACGGCGACGCTCGCGCCGAGTGTCCGCGACGAGGCGCTCATTGTCCGGCGCTCCGGGTCTGCGCGCCGTCTCCGCCCCCGCCCTCGTCGAGCGCGAGGGGCTCGGCGTAGCAGAACATGCCGACACGGAATCGATGGGTCGCCGGCAGCCCGGCGGCCCGATCGCCGTCCTCCAGGTCCTGCAGACGCGGCGCGAGCGAACCCAGCACCTGCTGCCACTCGCGGATCGCGAGCTCGCAGGCGTCGCGCGACGAGACGGGCCCCATCCCGTCCGCGAACAGCGCCTGCTCGAGGAACGGCGGCTGCTCCGAGCGCTCGATGGCCACCAGGTTCGATCGCATCGCGGCGACGTGATCGGCCACGTTGGCCGAGGCCAGCGCGATCACTGCCCGGATGTCGCCCGTCGGCACGAACGACGATCGGGCGAGCGACACGCGCTCTGTCCTCGGATCGAGATCCACGAGTCCGAGTCTGAGCAGCTCGTCGAGCAGCGTCTTGGGATACACGTCGGACGTCACCTCGCGCGCGAGCCTGTCGAAGCATCGAACGTCGGCCCGCCCGGCGCGCCGGGGCAGCACCAGCGGCTTGCCGTCGGCGCCGCGCCAGTCCGGATGGGTGCGCCACCGGGTGAAGACCTCCGAGGCCGGCGACTGCTCGGCTCGGCGAGGAGAGCGTTCTTCGGATTGGGCCAGGCGCTTGACTTCCTTGCGATGGATGCCCGTCATCGCCGACAGCAGACTGACCGAAGGCGAGTCGGTCGAGCCGGTCTGCGCGGTCGCCCGCATCGCCGCCTGCACCATCGCTTCCTTCAGCAGTTCCTCGAGCGGACCGAACCGGACCCCGCCGTCGATCGCCATCCGCGCCAGCTCGGCCAGCACCGAACGCAGGCCGTCACGCATCGCATCGGATGCGTCACCACCAGCGACCGGAGCGAAATCCGTGAGGGCGTCCATCGGCGGGATTGTGTCGAGGCGTGCCACACGCCGGTAGGAACTCGTTCTCGTTGCGCGCGTGAACACCGCCCTCGCGCGGCCGCCGTCTGCGCGGTTCGCGCGCCGTCCTCGCCCCCCATCGGCGCGACAACGCAGGACGCGCCGCTCGAAAACGGGTCGCTTCGGCCTGCCGGATCGGTCGACGGCGCGTGCGTCCGATCGGGCGGCCGGTTTTGGAATATCTTCCGGAACCGAGTGCGAAAGTTTTCCAAAGCGGCCCGGCTCGGCCTCCATACTCGGCCGCGCGGCTGCACCACGGCCGTCGTGTCGCCGAGCAGGCCAGCGAGCATCCATGTTCTACGCCCCCCCTTCCGTTCCCGGATCCGACCGCCGCAGCCTCCGCGCCGACCACTCGCAGCGGGCCGATGCCCTGGCCGCCGCCGCGACGCAGGCCCATGCGGATCTGCTCGCCGCCAGCAGTCCGGCGTCGGTCGCGGGCCGCCTCCTGGCGGGCTCGCGCGCGGTCGTGGACGGCCTCGATGTCCGCGGCGCGTTCATCGGCACGCACCTCGTCCTGCAGGCCTCCCGACCGGGCGACGCCGCCCTGGGGTCGGCGCAGACCGCCCGCGCGCTGCTGCAGGCCAACGCCCGATTCGGATCGGCCCTGGATCTGGCATGGGGCGTCCAGGGCCCCGAGGGGACGATCACGCTGCGGGCATGCGCGGACATCGGCACGTTCCGGACGGTGGCGCAGCTGGAGCGGTGGGTCGACGCCCTCGCCCGGGCGTGTGCACGCAGTCTGGACGCGGTGAGCGCCGATCCGCTCGCCTATCCGGCCGGTCCGGCCCATGCCGAGATGGTCGCGGCACTCGAGCCGTTCGCCGAACTGCGCTCGTCGCTGCCGAGCGCCGACCTCACGGACATCGATCTGCTGGTGGGCGCATCCGGCATCGACCCCGCGCTGAACGGGACCGGCGCCTGTGCGATCGAGCTTCCCGGGGGCGGCACCTTCGAGGTCGCCTGCCGGACCGACAGCGGCCGCTGCATGCTCCACATGTCCGCGCCGCTCGAGGCCACGCTGTCGGACGATGACGCGGTGCTGATCGATGCGCTGCGGATGACGATCGACTCCGCCGCCGACTATCCCGCCCATGCGGTCGCCTTCGGCGACGCCGGGCCCACAGTCCACTGGCGGGTCGACCCGCTGCGCGGCACCGTCGCCTCGCTGGCGACCTATCTCGACGCACAGACCGGCCGCTAGCCCTCTGCCCGCCTGCGCCGAGCCTCGCGGGGTCCGTTCGCGTGCCGGCCCTAAGGCGGCTCCGGCGAGCCCGCCTCGCCCGTCCGAGGCAGCAGGCCCAGCGTGCGCATCCGGTAGCGCAGCGTCTCGATGGGCACCTTCAGCTCGGTGCTGGCGCCCCGCATGGATCCACCGTGGCGCTCGAGGGCGACCGAGATCAGCGTTCGCTCCACCTCGCGCAAGGCGTCGCGCAGCCCGTGCGACGGATCGGGATCGGCCGCCTCCGTGAACAGCGGGACGCCGAGCACGAACCGCTGCGCGACCGCCGACAGCTCGCGGAAATTGCCCGGCCACGGATGGGACAGCAGCATCGCGTAGACCGCCGGTGGGATCGGCGGCGACGGCACGTCCAGACGCACCGCTTCGACACGGACCATGCCCTCGAAGATGTCGATCAGGCGTGCGCCCAGGTCCCTGACCCGCGGCATCGGAATCTGCAGCACGGAGATCCGATGCAGCAGATCGGCGCGGAAGAGGCCGTCCGCGACGAGCCGCTCGAGCGGCCGCTGCGTCGCGGCGATCAGCCGGAACCGGCTCTTCCTGAACCGGTGGTCGCCCAGTCGGGCCGTACCCATGTCCTGGATCGCGCCCAGGAGCTTCGACTGCAGGTGCAGCGGAATGCTGTCGACCTCGTCGAGGAACAGCGTCCCGTCGTGCGCGAGCTCGATCTTTCCCGAACGCGAGCGGGTCGCACCGGTGTAGGCACCGGCCTCGACGCCGAACAGTTCGCTCTCGATGAGCGACTCGGGCAGCGCCGCGCAGTCGAGCGTGACGAACGGTCCGGGCCGGCCGGACAGGCGATGGATCTCCTTGGCCATCGTCCCCTTGCCCGTGCCGGTCTCGCCGACG
>JAIYAG010000067.1 GCA_027489195.1 Burkholderiales bacterium
GCCGAGCTCGCGCGGCGGCTGCTCGAATACGAACGCATCAAGCTCGGCGCACTGCAGATCGACCGCATCCCGCAGGTCGGTCGGGACTTCCTGCGCGCGCAGGTGCTGCTCGAGCAGACCATCGACGCGCAGCTGCCCGAGGTGAACGTCGTCGACCTGCGCAGCGCCTGGGCCGACATCCTGCGCCGCGCCAAGCTCGTCCAGCACCATCGGATCAGCCGCGAGGAGCTGTCGGTGCGCGAGCACATGACGATCGTGCTGCGCACGCTGCAGGACCGCCGGTTTGCCGAGTTCGAGGAGATGTTCGATCCGACGCGCGGGGTGCCGGTGGTGGTGGTCACCTTCATCGCGCTGCTCGAGCTGGCCAAGGAATCGCTGATCGAGATCACGCAGGCCGCCGCCTACGCGCCGATCTACGTGCGGCTCGCCTACTCGCCGAGCTGACCGTGGCGGCCGTCCGCGTCGCCGACGCGCCGCTGCGCGGGCTGAACACCTTCGGCATCGACGCCCGCGCCCGCGTGCTGTGGCGCGTGGACACGCCCGATGCCCTGCCGTCGGTGCTGCGCGCGCTGCGCGACGAGGCCGGCGGCGAGCCGCTGGTGCTGGGCGGTGGCAGCAACCTGCTGATCACCGGCGACCTCGAGCGCCCGGTGCTGCAGGTCGCCCTGCCCGGCCGGCGCATCGTCGCGGACGACGGCGAGTCGGTGCTGGCGGAGGCCGGCGCCGGCGAGCCCTGGGACGGCCTGGTGCGCTGGAGCCTCGCCCAGGGGGCCTTCGGGCTGGAGAATCTCGCGCTCATCCCGGGCACGACGGGCGCCGCCCCGATCCAGAACATCGGCGCCTACGGCGTCGAGCAGCGCGAGGCCTTCGACTCGCTCGACGCGCTCGATCTGCACACCGGCGCCGCGCGCCGCTTCGACGCCGCCGACTGCGCCTTCGGCTACCGCGACAGCGTCTTCAAGGGGCCGGACGCCGGGCGCTGGCTGGTCACGGCGGTGCGCTACCGGCTGTCGCGCCGCCCCCGGCTGCGGCTGGACTACGGCGACATCCGCGACGAGCTCGCGCGGGCCGGCCACGGCGATCCGGGGCCGGTCGAGGTCGCGGACGCGGTCAGCGCCATCCGCCGGCGCAAGCTGCCCGACCCGGCGGTGCTGGGCAATGCGGGCAGCTTCTTCAAGAACCCGCTGGTCGATCCGGCGCAGGCGCAGGCGCTGGCCGCGCGCGAGCCGGGCCTGCCCGCCTGGCCGGCCGGCGCGCACATGAAGCTGTCCGCCGCCTGGATGATCGAGCGCTGCGGCTGGAAGGGCTACCGGGAGGGCGATGCCGGCGTGCACGCCGCCCATGCGCTGGTGCTGGTCAACCACGGGCAGGCGAGCGGCGCCGCGCTGCTCGCGCTCGCCCGCCGCATCCGCGACTCGGTCGCCGCACGCTTCGGCGTCGAACTGGAGCCCGAGCCGGTCGTGGTCGGGCCGGCGCGGCTATAATCGAAGGCTTTGCATCCTGGGCCTTCGGGCCGCTCGCGGAAGACGACCATGGAAGACGACAGCGACAACACCCTCATCGGCTGGATCCTCGGCATTGCCGTCGCCCTGTCCGTGACGATCGCGCTGATGGCCGGCGTGGTCGGCCTGAACGCCGGCAGCGAGGCACCGGCCCCGGCCGCCCCTGCTGCCGCTCCGGCTGGAGCCGCCGCGCCGGCGGCCCCTGCTCCCGCCGCGGCGCCGGTCGTCGCGAAGGTCTACTTCGACAGCGGCGTGACCGCCCTGCCCGCCGATGGCGCCGCGGCGCTGCAGCCGGTCGTCGACGCGGTGAAGGCGAACGCCGCGGCCCGCATCGCGATCTCGGGCTACCACGACAAGACGGGCAACCCGGAGCAGAACGCGGAGCTCGCCAAGCAGCGCGCCTTCGCGGTCCGCGACGCGCTGGTCGCCGCCGGCGTCGCCGACACGCGCATCGAACTGCGCAAGCCCGAGGAAGCCCAGGGCGACGGCAACGACCGCGAGGCGCGCCGCGTCGAAGCCACGGTCGAGTAAGGCCCCGTCAGCCGGCGTCGCGCCTGAACACCCAGGTGCGGGCATCCGAGACCCGCTCGTCGAACGCCCAGCCGTCGGCGTCGAAGTGCTGCAGCGCTTCCGGCGCATCGATGCGCCGCTCGATGGCCCAGCGGGTCATCGCGCCGCGCGCACGCTTGGCATTGAACGAGATCACCTTCCAGGCATCGCCCCGGCGGTCCTGGAACACCGGCTGCACGACCGGTGCGCGCAGCGCCGCGACATCGACCGCGCGGAAGTACTCCTCCGACGCCAGGTTGACCAGCGTGCCGCCACCGGCCTCGCACAGCGCGCGCCGCAGCGTCCTGGCGGGTCGATCGCCCCAGAAGGCGTACAGGTCGCGGCCGCGCTCGTTCTCCAGGCGCGTGCCCATCTCCAGCCGGTGGGGCTGCATCGCGTCGAGCGGGCGCAGCACGCCGTACAGCCCCGACAGGATCCGCAGGTGCCGCTGCGCGAACGCGAGCGCCTCGGCGTCGAGCGCACGCGCACCGAGCCCGTCGTAGACGTCACCGTCGAACGCCAGCACCGCCGGGCGCACGTCGGCCGGCTTCGGCGCGACGCGGTAGGCGGCATAGCGCGCCACGTTCAGGGCGGCGAGCGGATCGCTCAGATCCATCAGGGACGCGACCTGCGCCGGCGACAGCTCGCGCAGCCGTGCGACGAGGCGCTTCGCGTCGGCCGAGTACTCGGGCTTCGTCGGCGCGACGTCGACGATCGGCGACGCGTAGTCGAGCGTCTTGGCGGGCGACAGCACGATCAGCATGCGAGCGGGTCCTGGTGGATGCCCGGAACACGGGCGACGGCATCACGGGCGGCGGCATTATAGGGGCGGGCGCAAAGGCCATGACGACACTGATCCTCGATACCAACGTGTGGCTCGACTGGCTCGTGTTCGAAGACGCACGCCTGGCGCAGCTGGGGCACGCGGTCGACACTGGTGTCCTGCGGCTGCACGCCACCGCGCCGATGCTCGACGAGTTCGCCGCGGTCGTGAAGCGTCCGCACTTCGGGCTCGATGCCGCGGCGCAGGGCGCGGCCTGCGAACGCCAGCGCGCCGCCGTCGTGCTGCATGCGCCCGCCCCGGACTGCCGCCTGCCCTGCAGCGACCCGGACGACCGGATGTTCATCGACCTCGCCGTGGCCCTGCGCGTCGACTGGCTGGTCTCGCGCGACAAGGCGCTGCTGCGGCTGCGCCGCATCGCGCACCGCCGCTTCGCGATCCGGATCGGCACCCCCGAGGCCTGGCGGGCGGCCCAGGAGCCCCCGCCTATAATCGACACGACACCTCCCGCACGACCATGAACGCACCCGGCACGCCTCCCGCCCCGGTCCTCGAGACCAAGATGCCCAAGGTGGGCACGACGATCTTCACCGTGATGTCGGCGCTCGCCGCCGAGCGCGGCGCGGTCAACCTCGGCCAGGGCTTCCCCGACTTCGACTGCGATCCGAAGCTGGTCGACGCGGTCGCCGACGCGATGCGCGCCGGGCACAACCAGTACCCGCCGATGGCCGGCGTTCCGGCCCTGCGCCGCGCGATCGCCGACAAGGTCGCGCGCCTGTACGGGCGCCGCTACGACGCCGACACCGAGATCACCGTCACCGCGGGCGCCACGCAGGCGATCTTCACGGCCATCCTCGCGCTGGTGCGGCCGGGCGACGAGGTGATCGTCGTCGAGCCCTCGTACGACAGCTACATCCCGAACATCGAGCTCACCGGCGGCGTGGCAGTGCGCGTCGGCATGACCTCGGACTTCCGCGTCGACTGGGACGCCATCGAGGCCGCGGTCACGCCGCGCACCCGCGCGATCCTCGTCAATTCGCCGCACAACCCCAGCGGCCAGACGATGTCGGACGCCGACATGCGCCGGCTCGAATCGATCGCGGTCGACCGCGGGCTGTTCGTGATCTCGGACGAGGTCTACGAGCACATGGTGTTCGACGGCGAGCCGCACCGCTCGGCATGCAGCTACCCGGCCCTGGCCGAGCGCAGCTTCGTGGTGTCCTCGTTCGGCAAGACCTATCACGTGACCGGCTGGAAGGTCGCCTACTGCGCCGCGCCGGCGGCCCTGTCGGCGGAGTTCCGCAAGGTCCACCAGTTCAACGTGTTCACCGTCAACACGCCGGTGCAGCACGGCCTGGCGGCCTACATGGCCGATCCTGCGCCCTACCTGGAGCTCGGCGGGTTCTACCAGCGCAAGCGCGACCTGTTCCGCGCCGGCCTCGCCCACACGCGGTTCCGCCTGTATCCCGGCCAGGGCACCTATTTCCAGATGGTCGACTACACCGCGATCTCGGACCTGCCGGAGGCCGAGTTCGCCAAGTGGCTGACGACCGAGATCGGGGTCGCCGCGATCCCGCTGTCGGCCTTCTACGCCGATCCGGTCGAGCACGGCATCGTGCGCTTCTGCTTCGCGAAGAAGGACGAGACGCTCAGGCTCGCGCTCGAGCGGCTCGCGAGACTGTAGCCGTGGACCGGACGCGCCCGCGCCCAATCGCCCGCCGTCGCACCCTCGGCGGGCTGCTGGCCCTCGGGCTCGCGGGCCTGGGCACCACGGCCTGCGGCTCGCTGCTGCCGCCGGCGGACCTCAAGCCCCCGACGGTCGCGTTCACGGACCTGGCCATCGACTCGGTCACCGCCGAGCGCGTGCGCTTCACGGTGCGCATCGCGACGCAGAACCCGAACACGATCGACATCCCGCTCTCGAACCTCTACTTCGACCTGGCGATCCTCGGTCGGCCGCTCGCGCTGGGCAAGGTCGCCGAGCCGCGCTTCGTGCTGCCTGCGGGCGGCGCCAAGGAACTGCCGCTGGCCTTCGACGTGGCGACCGCCGACCTGCGCGCCGTGGTCGCGCGGCTGGTCGCAGGGCCGCTCCCCGAGACGGTGTGGGAGCTCAAGGGCACGGTGAACTGGGGCGCCTCGCCGCTGCCGCTGCCGTTCTCCAGGCGCGGCGACGCCAGCAGCCTGCGGCGACTGCGCGAGCTGTTCCTGCGCGGCTGAATGCCCGCGAACCGACCTCCCGCGGCGCGGCCGCAGGGCCTGCGCTGGGACGTCTTCTGCCGTGTCGTCGACAACTACGGCGACGCGGGGTTCTGCTGGCGGCTCGCACGCCAGCTCGTGCGCGAGCACGGGCAGCAGGTGCGGCTCTGGATCGACGACCTCCCGACGCTCGGGGCACTGCTGCCCGACGCGGCCGCCGGCACGGTCCGCGACGGCGTCCGGATCGAGGCCTGGCAGGAGGCCGATCCGCGGCTCGCGGCCCCGCCGGCCGAAGCGGTCGCCGACGTCGTCATCGGCGCCCTCGGCTGCACCCTGCCCGAGGGCTACCGCGCCGCGATGGGCGTGCGCCGGCCGGTCTGGATCGACCTCGAATACCTGTCCGCCGAAGGCTGGGTTCGCACGCACCACGGCCTGCCCTCGCCGAAGCCCGAC
>JAIYAG010000175.1 GCA_027489195.1 Burkholderiales bacterium
GGCGTCTCGTCAGGCGGCGTGTCAGGCAGCGTGTCAGGCAGCGAAGCGGCGCACCGCGTCCTCGTCCCAGTCGATGCCGCTGCCGGGGACGTCGGGGGCGGCGACGAAGCCGTCGCGCGGTGCGATCGGGCGGGCCAGCACCGGCGCGGCCCAGTCGACGAACTCCAGCCAGTGCGCGGTCGGCGTCACCGCCAGCAGGTGCGCGCTCACCTCGGGGAACAGGTGCGAGGACATCTCCAGGCCCGCGGCCTGCGCGAGCGCGGCCGCGCGCATCCAGCCGGTGACGCCGCCGATGCGCTCGGCGTCGGGCATCACGTAGTCGGCGGCCCCGGCGGCCAGGGCCTGCGCCATCTGCTCCGGGCCCATGAAGTTCTCGCCGATCTGCAGCGGCGTGTGCAGTTCGCGGGCGATGCGCGCGTTGCCGGCGAAGTCGTCGGCGCGGGTCGGCTCCTCGATCCAGGCCATGCCCCCCTCGTCGTCGATCATCCGACCGCGCAGGATCGCGTCGTTGACGGTCAGGCACTGGTTGAAGTCGCACATCAGCGTCGCATCGGCGCCGATCGCGGCGCGCACCGCGCGGATCGCGGCGAGGTCGTCGCGCGGATCGGGGCGGCCGAGCCGGAGCTTGACCGCGCCGAAGCCCTCGTCGATCAGCGCGCAGGCTTCGGCGGCGAGCTCGGCGACCGGCATCAGGCCGAGGCCGTTCGAGTTGTAGGCGCGGATCGGGCGCGGCGTGCCGCCGAGCAGCCGCGCGAGCGCCACGCCGCGGTGCCGCGCGAGCGCGTCCCAGGCGGCCATGTCGATGCCGGCCATCGCGAACAGCACGATGTTGTGCACGCCGAGCAGCGCGTAGCGCGCGCGCAGCGTGCGCTCGATGTCGAACGGGGCGAGCGGCGCGCCGTCGAGCATCTGCGCCATCGCCTCGACGAGCGCGACCAGCGGCTTGAGGTTGTGCGGGCCGATCGCGAACAGGTAGGTGCGTCCGGTGACGCCGGTGTCGGTCTCGAGGTCGATCAGCACCAGCGCGGCACGCTCGACCGCGCCGCTGCCGGTGCGCAGCGGACGGCGCATCGGGGCGAGGACGGGGCGCACGCGGATCGCGCGGATCAGGGGGGTCGAGGTATCGGTCATGGCGGGGCGGGGACGGTCGGGCGGCATTCTCCGCTTCGGCGTGCGGCGCGGCAAACCTCGGGCGCGAAGGGGCTCGCCGGATGAGCCACTCGGCGGCGACGATGTCCTTCCGCGGGCAGCCGCCCGCCTCGATCCTTCCGGTGATCCCCATGCAAGACTGGTCCGCCCCGCCCCTGCTCGCCGATTGTGTCCGCCACGGGCCCGAGTCCGGCGCCGAGCTCATCGTCGTCGAGGGCCGCTCGGCTGCGGCGTCCGTGCTCGCGGTCCGCGATGCGCGCCGCCAGGCGGTGCTGCCGCTGCAGGGCAAGCCCCTGAACGGCGCACGCGCCACCGCCGCGCGCGTCGCGGCCGATCCCTTCCTCGGCGCGCTGTCGGCCGCGCTCGGCACCGGCTGGGGCGAGGCCTGCGCGCTCGGGGGCCTGCGCTACGAGCGCGTGCTGCTGCTGCACGACCCCGACGCCGACGGCATCCACATCGGCGCGCTGCTGCTGATGCACCTGGCCCGCTGGCTGCCGGCGCTGCTCGACGCGGGCCGCGTCGAGCGCGTGCACGCGCCGGTGGGCGAGGTGCGCGGCGCACCGGGCGCCCCACCCGTGCTGGCCTTCGGCGATGCGCATTTCCGCGCGCTGTGCGAGCAGGCGCGCGCCCGCACCGGAGCGTGCGTCGCGGTGCGCTATCGCGGGCTGGGCAGCATCGGCGCGGAGGCGCTGCGCGCGACCTGCATCGATCCGGCCACGCGGCTCACCACGGTGCTGGGGGCCGCGGATGCACGGATGGCGGCCTGCGCGTTCGGGCTGTCCGCGCGCGCGGGAGCGAGCGCCGCCGCGGGTCGGCGCACGGCCCCGGCGGCCTAGGCCGAGCGTCGGCGGGCCGGGCGCGCGGCCGGCGTATCCTCTCCCCCCACGCCGCCACTTTCCCGAGGCGCGGGCCTCGCCGCCCCGCCCCGCACCGCCCCCGCCATGACCGATTCCGCCCCCTCCACCGACGACTCCGACACCGCCGTCCGCGAGCCCCGCCTCTGGCGCGAGGACGGCTGGACCGCCCGCGTCGTCAAGAACGAGGACGACGACGGCTGGGCCGTCGAGATGATCAAGGACGGCAAGTCCGAGCCGGCGCTGGTCGGGCCCTGGACCATGGGCCGCGACAAGCGCAACCCCAAGCCGCTCGACAAGAACGCGTTCAACACGCTGGTCAAGACGGCGTCCGAAGTGCTGCGCCGCCACGAGCAGAGCCTCGCCGCCCAGCTGCACCGCGAGACCGAGGTCGACACGCCCGAGGGCCGCGTCACCGTCACGCTCGACATCGTCCCCGACGAGGACGATCCGTACGCCACGCTGGCCGCGCGCGATGCGTCCGGCGAGGTGCTCGCGAGCCAGCGCGTGTCGGCCGGCTATCGGCTCACCGCGGCCGCGGCGGGGCGGTGGGTGGAGGCGGGGTATCCGCGGCCCCGGGAGGACTGACGGGCGGACCTTCGCGCGGGCCGGCCCGGATTGCCGGGAACGGTGGCGGCTCATTACAATCGATGTAGATGTAAGGAGGCGCGATGCATGAATCGACGATCACCTCGAAAGGACAGACCACCGTCCCCCAGGCCATCCGCGATGCGGTCGGCGCGCCGCCCGGCGCGCGCCTCGTCTGGCATGTGACGCCGGACGGCACGGTCGTGGTCCGCGTCAAGAACCGCTCGCTCAGGCAACTCGCGGGCTCGCTTCGGCGGCCTGGCCAACGCCGCGTCCCGATCGCGGACATGGACCCCTGGCGCTGATGGGTGCGCTCGACACGAACGTGCTGGTGCGATACCTGACGCGCGACGACGCGGGTCAGGCCGCCGCGGCGCAGCGCCTGGTCGACGCGGCGCTCGAGCGCGGCGAGACGCTCTTCGTGCCCGTCACCGTCTGCGTCGAGCTCGAGTGGGTGCTTCGCTCTCGCTTCGGCTTCGACAAGCCCTCGTTCATCGAACTGCTCTCGACGCTGCTGTCCACGACCGAGCTCGGGTTCGAGTCGGAGGCAGCCGTCGAGGGCGCGCTGCGCCTGTACGAGTCGGCCCGCGCCGACTTCGCCGACTGCCTGCACACGGCGCTGGCGTTCGCCGCGGGCCGTACCCCGCTGTGGACCTTCGATCGGACGGCATCGCGCATCGACGGCGCTCGCCCGGTTCCCGCCTGAAGCCGCCTCACCCCCCGTCGAACGCGCCCGGCACCGCCCGCGGCCCCGGCCCGTCGTAGGTCGGCAGCAGCCGACGCGGGAGCGGCCCCTTGTTGCGCCCGCCCTGCTGCGTCTGCTCCCACGCATGCGCGAGGATGCCCACCGAACGCGACAGGCAGAAGAGCCCGCGCGCCAGCGGCGCGGCGAAACCGAGCTCGGCATGCACGACCGCGGTGGCGCCGTCGATGTTGAGCGGGATGCGCCGCCCGCCGCGCCCGTCGGCGAGCGCGTCCTCGATCGCCCGTGCGATCGCGGCGAAGCGCCCCGACACCTCGCCGCGGGCCGCGGCGGCATCCACCAGCGCGAGCAGCCGCGGCGCACGCGGATCGACCGGATGGAAGCGGTGGCCGAAGCCCGGCACCACCTTGCCGTGTGCCGCCACCTGCGCGGCGAGCGCCTCGTGCACCGCGCCGGCCATCGCGGCACCGGCGTCCAGGCGCGCGGCCACCGCCTCGTACAGCTCGACCGCCTGCTCGCCGGCGCCGCCGTGCACGTCGCCCAGCACGTTGACCGCCGAGCCGATCGCGCCGTTCAGGCCCACGCCGCAGGTCGCGGCCATCCGCGCGATCGCGATGCTCGGCGCCTGCGGGCCGTGATCGACGCCGGCCACCATCGCTGCCTCGAGCAGCGCGGCCTGCGCGGGCGTGGGCAGCTCGCCGCGCGTCATCAGCCACACCATCTGCACGAGGCCGACCTGCCCGGTCAGCTCCTCGATCGCATAGCCGCGGAACCGGATCGTGCCGGGCGCCATGTCGATGATCGAGGTGCGCCACCAGTCGCTCGCCTCGCGGTCCGCTCCGTCCGCCTCGTCAGCCGCATCCGCCGCATCCGTCGTCATACCGCCCGCTCCGTCCTGAGCGCGGCGATGTCCGCCGCCGAATAGCCGAGCTCGGCGAGGATCGCCCCGGTGTGCTCGCCGAGCCGCGGCGGCGGCGTGCCGACCGCCGGGCGCTCGCCGTCGATCTCGAAGCCGGTGCGCACGATGCGCACCTCGCGCCCGACGCCGGGCATGTCCTCGAAGCACGTGGTCAGGTCGCGATCGGCGAGCTGCGGATGGGCGAGCGCCTGCGGCACCGTCCAGACCGGGCCCGCGGGCACGCCGGCGGCGACCAGCGCCTGCCACCAGTGCTCGGTGCTGCCGCCCGCGAGCGCGGCCTCGATCTCGGCGGCCAGCTCGCGCCGGTGGGAGAGCCGGGCCTGGCGCTCGGCGAAGCGCACATCGCCCGCGAGCCCGGGCCGTCCGATCGTCGTGCACAGCGCCTCGAACTGCGCCTGCTTGTTGGCGGCGATGTTGAGCAGGCCGTCGGCGGTGCGGAAGGTCCCCGAGGGGCTCGCCGTCACGTTGTCGTTGCCCATCGGCTGCGGCGCGCGCCCGGCGACCAGCCAGTTCGAGACCGCCCAGCCCATCGTCGCCACCGCCGACTCGAGCATCGACACGTCGATGAAGCGCCCGCCGACCCGGTCGCGCTCGGCGAGCGCGGCGCACACCGCCATCGCGGCGGTGAGGCCGCCCAGGGTGTCGGCGACCGGATAGCCGACGCGGTACGGGGCGGTCTCGGGCGCGCCGGTGATGCTCATCATCCCGGACATGCCCTGCACGATCTGGTCGTAGGCCGGTGCATCGCGCAGCGGACCGTCCTGGCCGAACCCGGAGATCGCGCAGTAGACGAGCGTCGGGTTGTGCGCGCGCAGCGCCTCGTGGCCCAGGCCGA
>JAIYAG010000071.1 GCA_027489195.1 Burkholderiales bacterium
ATCCGCCACCCGGGTCTGGGCCGGCACTACGCGACGATCAACCTCGTCAAGCAGCTGCGCCTGGAGCTGTCGGACACGCCGGTGGTCAGCGTGAGCTCGTGCCAGAACTGCCGCTGGGCGCACTTCCTCGAGTCGGGCGACACCGTCGGCGAGGGCATCCGGCGCTCGGGCCTGCGGGCGGTGCTGCTCGCCTCCGGCGCGCTCAGCCACCGCTTCAACGACATCGACTGGACGCCGGTGCATCCGCGGATCTTCCACGAGAGCAACGTCTCGCGGCCCGAGAACATCGAGAGCGACAAGGGCGCGATCGAGCTGTTCCGCCAGGGTCGCCACGACCAGGTCATCGGGCGCTGGGACGAGGAATACCGCAAGCGCAACTGGGAGGCCTTCGGCGCGCACTACCTGCAGATGGTCGGCGCGATGGGCGGGGCGGACTGCAGGGCGCCCGGCGAGCCGCTGTCGGACTACGAGAACGCCCGCGGCACCGGCAACATCCACGTGTGGTTCAACCCCTGAACGGATCGACGACCATGAACTTCGAGTTCCCCTTCCAGGCCCTGCCCGCGGTGCTGCGCGGCCCGCGCGTCGAGCGCCGCCGCGTGCTGCTGGGCGGCAGCGCGTTCTGGGGCACGATCGTCGAGGCCGGCGCCGAGGCCGGCCGGCTGCGGCTCGACGACGGCCGCACGATCGACGCCGACGGCGTGCCGTACCTGCCGCCGGTGGCACCGTCGAAGATCATCGCGGTCCACATCTCGTACACCTCGCGCAGCATGGAGACCCGCGAGCGTCCGAAGCCCACCGCCACCCCCACCTACTTCACCAAGCCGCCCTCCTCGCTCAACGGCCACGGCGGCCAGATCCTCAAGCCCGCCGACTGCAGGTACCTGAACTACGAGGGCGAGTACGCGGTCGTCATCGGGCGCACCTGCCGCAACGTCACGCCCGACGAGGCCTGGGACTTCATCGAGGGCTTCTGCCCGGCGCTCGACATGGGGCTGCAGGACTTCCGCGACACCGACCAGGGCTCGATGCTGCGGGTCAAGGGCGCGGACACGCTGCTGCCGATCGGGCCCGGCATCGTGCGCGGCGTGAACCTGTTCGAGCAGACGCTGCGCACATACGTCGACGGGCTGGTGGTGCAGGAGGCGAAGATCGGCGACGAGACGATCTGGGGCCCGCACTACGTGATCGCCGACATCGCCCGCCACATCACGCTGGTCCCGGGCGACGTGATCCTGATGGGCACGCCCTGCCATTCGCGCAGCATCGACGCCGGGCAGCACGTCGAGTGCGAGATCACCGGACTGGGGCGCGTGGGCGGGACGGTGGTGGCGGTCGACGCGCCGCGCGCGGGGGCGCTGGGGGTCGGGCACCCGCCGGGCGACACGCCCGAGGTCAGGCGCGTGGCGCTGGGCTTCGACGAGCGGGTGCCGCAGCACTTCAAGGACAACCTCGCGCGGGCGAAGGCCGCGCGGAGCGGATATTGAACGGCGGCCGGCTGCGCGGGCGGCTCGCGGCGGCGGGCCTCGCCGGGGCCGCTGCGCTGGGCGCTGCACTGGGCGTGACGCCCGCGGTCGCGCAGCCCTTCGACGGCTGTCCGTCCGACGCGATCCTCGAGCGCTTCGAGTCCTTCGGACGCTCGGGCCGCATGCCGATGGAGCTGGGGCGCTGGCTGTCGGATCCGAAGGCGCAGTACGTCGAACCGTTCAAGGCCTTCGACGAGGTCCACTTCGTGGGGGTGTGCTGGGTCTCGGCCTGGGTCGTGCGCACGAGCGCCGGCCCCGTGCTGATCGACACGCTGCACGCGCCGCACGTCGACCAGCTGCTGCAGAACCTCGCCCGCGTGGGCATCGATCCGGCGAGCATCCGGTACGTGCTGATGACCCACGGGCATTTCGATCATGTCGGGGGCGCCGCGAAGCTCAAGACTGTGGCGCCCGGGGCGCGCTTCGTCATGACCCGGCGCGGCTGGGACGAGGCGATCGCCTCGGCCAGGCAGAGCAGCGGCACGCCGCGCGCCTGGACGATGGTCGACGTCGATGTCGTCGTGGCCGATGGCGACGTCGTGACGGTCGGCGACACGAGCTTCAAGGTCTACGAGACGCCCGGCCACACCTTCGGTACCGCCTCGTACGAGTTTCCCGTGCGCGACGGCAGCGAGCGGCACGTCGCCTTCACGGTCGGCGGCCTCGGGCTGAACGCGATCGAGAACTCGCAGCAGGTGGAGGCCTTCATCGCGAGCGTGCGGCGCATCGAGGGGCTGGTGGCCCGGCGCCCCGACCCGGTCACGGTCCACCTGACGACCCATCCGTTCTCCAACCGCCTGATCGAGGCGGCGGCGGCCCTGAAGACCCGCGGGCCGTCTGCCCCGCATCCGCTGGTGGACCCGGAGGGCTTCGCGCGTCAGCTGCGCTCGCTGCGCGACGGCGCCGAGGAGCGGCTAGCGGTCGAGCGCAAGGCCGGCCGGTGAGGCGGCGGGCGCCCGGGGCATGAACAGCCGGAAGGTCGCCTGAGCGAGCGCCACCGGGACGCCCTTCGCGTCGAGCAGCTCGGCCCGCACGAACACCGTGCGGCCGCCGCCGTGGGCCGTGGTCACGTGGCACTGGAACGGGCCGTCGCGCGCCGGGGCCGGATACTGGATGCTGCAGTCGACCGTGGCGCAGCCGACCGCCTGCTCCGAGCTCGAGATGGCGGCGAACGCCATCGTCGTGTCGAGGATGGTGAACAGGATGCCGCCGTGCGGCTGGCCGGGCGTGGGCCAGCACACCTCGGGCGTGGGCGCGAGCTCCGACCGCGCCCGCCCCTCGCTGCAGCTCAGCAGGCGGATGCCCAGGGTCCGGTAGAGGGGGCCCTGGTTGAAGCCGGCGATGTCGTCGTCGGTGTAGCGCATGGGGGCTGCGGTCTCGTGTCGATCGGAGCCCGGGATATAGCACACCGGGCACACCGGGCGCCCGGTGCGGGTCCGCTTCTCGATAGACTCGCGGCATCGTGCGTCGACCGACGCACCGCCCGTCCTCGGACACCCTCCCTGCCCTCGCACTCGCCTTCGCCATGCTGACCTTCCTGAGCCCCGAGCAGCGCCTGCACCATCCCCGCACCTACTACTCGCGCGGCCGGATGCGCACGCCGCAGGAGACACCGGACCGCGTCGACGCGCTGCTCGAAGGCGTCGTCGCGATGGGCTTCGACGTCCGTGCGCCGGCCGACGCCGGCATGGCGCCGCTGCTGGCGGTACACGACGCCGACTACCTGCGCTTCCTCGAGACGGCCCACGACCGATGGAAGGCGATGCCCGCGGACTGGGGCGACGAGGTGATGTCGAACGTCTTCGTGCGCGAGCCGAACTCGCGCCGCGGCATCCTCGCCGAGGCCGCGGCCTATCTCGCCGACGGCAGCTGCCCGGTGGGGCCCGACACCTGGCGCTCGGCCTACGGCGCGGCACAGTCCGCGGTGGCGGCCACGCAGGCGGTGCTCGACGGCAGCCGGCACGCCTACGCGCTGTGCCGCCCGCCGGGCCACCACGCGCGGCGCGCCGCAGCCGGCGGGTTCTGCTACGTGAACAACGCGGCCATCGCGGCGCAGATGCTGCGGGCCCGGCACGGGCGCGTCGTGGTGTTCGACGCCGACGTCCACCACGGCCAGGGCGTGCAGGAGATCTTCTACGAGCGCGACGACGTCTGCTACGTGTCGATCCACGGCGACCCGACCAACTTCTATCCGGTGGTCGCGGGCCACGCCGACGAGACCGGCGCGGGCGCCGGGCTGGGCTGCAACCTGAACCTGCCGATGCCCCACGGCTCGCCCGAGTCGGTCTTCTTCGAGCGGCTGGACGAGGCGATGGCGGCGATCCGCGGCTGGCAGCCCGATGCGCTGGTCTTCGCGCTGGGCTTCGACATCTACGCCGAGGACCCGCAGACGCAGGTGGCGGTCAGCAGCGAGGGCTTCCGGCGGCTGGGGCGGGCGGTGGCCTCGCTCGGGCTGCCCACGGTCTACGTGCAGGAAGGCGGCTACCACATCGCGACGCTGGCGAAGAACGCGCAGCAGTTCTTCGGCGGGGTGCTCGAGGCGGTGCCGGGCTAGTCAGTCCGCCGCGTCCGCCGGCGGCGCGTCGCCGTCCAGGAGCGCCCGCAGCCCGGCCGGCAGCCCGAAGCGCTTGCACAGGCTCTCGACGACCGCCGGATCGCCGCGCACGGTGAGCAGCGCGCCCTCGCCGTCGGCCCGCTCGTCGAGCACCTCGCAGGTCGAGAAGATCTCGCCGCGCATGTTCTGCTGGGTCCAGGGCAGGAAGAGCTCGGCCTCGACGAGGCCCTTCTGGAAGAACGCGCGGATCGTCGCGTGCAGCGCCACGACGTCGGCCTCGCGGCGCGCGCTCATCACCACGCAGTCGGGGTAGCGCGCCCGCAGCACCGCGGCCTGCGCGGCCTGGGCGTCGGCGTCGCCGACGCCGTCGATCTTGTTGAACACGCGGATGCGCGGCACGTCCTGGGCGCCGATCTCGGCGAGCACCTCGTCGGTCACCTTGAGCTGGCGCTCCCAGCCGGGGTCGCTCGCGTCGATC
>JAIYAG010000630.1 GCA_027489195.1 Burkholderiales bacterium
CTCGGCGACCGGGTCCAGCAGCGCCTTCATCCGCAGCACGTGCGGCGCGAAGCGGCGGTTGAAGCCGACCATCACGCGCTGCCCGGGGCGGCGCGCGGCCTCGGCCTCGATCCGGGCGAGCTCGTCGTCCGTCAGGCACAGCGGCTTCTCGCAGAACACGTGCTTGCCGGCCCGCAGCGCCGCCAGCACCTGCTCGCCGTGTGCATCGTGCCGCGTCGCGACGACCACCGCGTCGACCTGCGGATCGTCGAGCGCCGCGAGCGGGTCGGTCGACGCCGACGCGAAGCCGTGCCGCGTGCCGTGGTGGACGGCGCTCACGCCGCCGCCGCTGACCACGGTCCGCAGATCCGCGCCCGCGGCGCGGAACGCGGGCATCAGCACGCGGCCCGCGTAGTTGCCGGCCCCGAGGAAGGCGACGCGCACGGCGCCCGCGGCGCCGCGCGTCGGCACCGGCGAGAGCGCGACGCGCCGCGCGGCGTCGTCGACGGCCTCGGCGGCACCGTCGCCCTCCGGCGCCGGATAGCCGAGCAGGATCCCGAGCGAGGGCGTACCGGAGGCGAGCAGCGCGTAGGCGTCCTCGGCACGATCGAGCGCGAAGCGATGCGAGATCAGCGGTTCGACGTCCAGCCGACCGTCGGCCAGCATGTCGAGCACCGCCTCGAAGTTGCGCTGTTCGGTCCAGCGGACGAAGCCGACCGGATAGTCGTGGCCGCCCTCCTCGTAGGCCGGGTCGTAGCGGCCCGGCCCGTACGAGCAGCTCACCTGGAAGCTCAGTTCCTTCTCGTAGAAGTCCGCGCGCGACAGCTCGAGCCCGGTCACGCCGACCAGCACGATGCGGCCGCGCTTGCGCGACATCCGCGCCGCCTGGCTGACCGGCTCGCTGCCGCGCGTCGAAGCCGTGATCAGCACCGCGTCGACGCCGCGTCCGCGCGAGAACGCGTGCGCGGCCGACAGCACCGCATCGGGCTCGGTGCCGTCGACGATCTCTGCGCCGAACGAGCGTGCGAGCGCGAGTCGGGTCGCGTCGAGGTCCACGCCGAGCACGCGGCAGCCCTGCGCGCGCAGCAGCTGCACCGTCATCAGGCCGATCAGCCCGAGCCCGATGACGACGACGCATTCGCCCAGCGTCGGCGCGGCGAGACGCACGCCCTGCAGGCCGATCGCGCCGAGCACGGTGAAGGCCGCGCGTTCGTCGCTGACCGGGTCGGGGACGCGCGCGCACAGATTGCGCGGCACGCCGACCCATTCGGCGTGCTTCCCGTTGCTGACCACGCGGTCGCCCGCGTGCAGCCCGGTCACGCCGCGCCCGGTCTCGACGACGCGGCCGACGTTGCAGTAGCCGAGCGCCAGCGGCTGGTCGAGCTTCGAGCGGACCGCGTCGAGCGTGGTCGCCACGCCGTCGGTGCGGATCTTCTCGAGCACCGCGCGGACCTTGTCCGGCTGCTGGCGGGCCTTGCCGACCCAGCTCGCGCGGCCGAAGTCGACCAGCATCCGCTCGGTGCCGGCGGACACCAGCGAGACACCGGTGCGGATCAGCACCTGGCCCGTGGCGGCGCGCGGCACGGGGACGTCGGCCAGCCGAGTACGGCCGTCCTTGAGGCTCTGGAGGACCTGCTTCATGGTGCCGAGGACGATACATTCGTCGTCCCGGCGGTCACCGGAACAATCGCACACTTGTGATCGGCCGCCGCGTCAGCGGGCGAGGATCGCGAGCCCGACGCCCCGGACGTCGCGCACCGAGACCCGGTGCAGCGCGACCAGCGAGCGCTCGGGCGTCGACGCGGGCGGCGGATCGGGCAGGTACGTGGGGCGCAGCGTGCGCAGATCGGCGAGCAGTCGCCGCAGCGCCTCGGGGTCGACCGGTCCCTTCGAGGGCATCCTGCGATCGGGCGTCGACGGACCGACGCCGCTCGAGCGGCCGGCGACGTTCAGCAGCGAGGCGCTGCGGCCCACGTGAAGCGGATTGGGCCGCGAGGTCGAGATCATGGCGCCGACCAGGCCCGCCTCCAGCGACGGCGAGCCGCGTCCGCCGATCCATCCGACGCTGCGCGTCGACACCAGCGCGACGCGGCCCGCGAAGTCGCCCAGCTCGATCGCCGGGTGCGCGAGGCTGTCGCGCTCGCGGTCTCCGGACGCGTCTTCGGGCGCCAGGTGCGAGGCCGAGAGCGTGAACGTGCCGGCGCCGTCCAGCCGCACGAACTGCAGCGACGGGCCCTCGTACCACGAGCCGTTGACGAGCAGCCGCGCGCCCGCGCGCAGCTCGTAGCTGTTGAGGTTGTCCAGGGTGAGCGCGCCGAACAGCCGCACGCCCGGCGACATGGCCCCCGCGCCAATCACCCGCAGGCTGACGTTCGACGGATTGTCCACGTGGTAGAGCGGATGCCCTTCGACGGTCGCGTGCCGCAGGCCGTCGACCAGCACGTTCACGTCGCGCGAGCGCTCCATCTCCGCGACCGCCGCCTGATCGAGCCGGATCAGCGAGCCCGGCTGGTCGATCCCGCGCACTCGGATGCCGTCTCCCGAGCCCGCGCCGCCGACGATGTCGAGCGAGTCGAGCGTCACGCGCGACGGCCCGGCGATCTCGAGCACCGGGCCCGGGATCGGGCCGGCCCAGCGCAGCGTCGACGCGGCGCCGGGGATCATGAAGCCCGCGCCCGCGATCCGGACGTCCGCGCCCGGCGCGATGCGGACGGTCTCGACGATCGGGTGTTCGCCGGGCGGCAGGACCAGCACCGCGGGCGGCCAGCCCTGATCGGCGAGCCGGCGCAGCGCCGTCGCGATCGTGGCCGCGCCGACGGGTCGCGGCAGCTCGACGATGCGCCGCGTGCCGTTCGCCGCGAAGGCAGGGCGTCCGGTGACCGGGGTCGGCGGCAGCGCGACGTCGACCGCGTCGTCGACGGAGATCCGACGGACCGCCCGGTCGCCCGACGGCGCCGGCCCCCAGGGGTCGGCGATCCCGAAGCGGTTGCCCACCGAGACGAGGTCGCCGGGCGCCGCGCCGGCGAGGGCGATCCGCTGGCCTTCGCGCATGCGGAACGTGTTGTCGACCATCACGAGCGGGCCGGGGTTCTCGACCACCACCGGATCGGCCCGCGTCGCATCGACGTGGTTGCGCAGCAGCAGCAGCTGCGCCGGTGCCGCGATCGGCCCGTAGGCCCGCAGGAAGTGGCGCGAGCCGTGCGACAGGCTGTCGCTGACCGAGAAGGCCTGCGTGTTCCGGATCGACACGTCGGCTTCGCGAGAGTCGACGAAGACGCTCCGATGGACGTGGAAGTTGCCCGCACCCGCGCCTGGGCCGCCCGCCGCGTCGGGGCCGAAGGTGTTGGTGACCGCGTGGCCGTTGCGCTCGAAGCTGGCGTCCCAGATCCACCAGTTCAGCGAGTTCCAGTCCTGGATCGACACACCGGCCCTGCGGCAGTCGACGAAGTGGGCGCGCCGCACCACCGCCTCGGCGACGCCGCCGTTCATCCGTCCGGCCCTCATGCAGAAGTCGGCGTCGAGCAGCCGCAGGTCGGCGAACTCCAGGTGGGTCGGGAAGAACTGGCGCGGGCGGCCCCGGTCGTACGACAGGTAGAGCAGCGTGCCCGCTCGCGAACGGCCGTCGAACGTGAGCCGGCCGATCGACGCGTACGACACGCCACGCACGTCGAGCACCGTGCCGCCGGCTTCGCCGGCCCACTCGATCGACGTCGTCTCCGGATGGTGGCCGACGATCCGCACGCCGCGCCGCTCCGCCAGGATCAGCGTGCGGCTGACCCGATACCGGCCCGCGGGCAGGTACAGCGTCGAGCGCGCCGGATCGGCGCCGAGCGCGTCGACGGCGCGCTGCAGCGCCGCGGTGTCGTCGGCCTCGCCGTCGCCGCGTGCGCCGTGCTCGCGGCGCACGTCGATCCATCCGGAGAAGGGGCCGTCGAAGGTCTCGGCGGTCCGCAGTCCGCGCTGCAGGTCGGCGACCTCGGCGTGCCGCAGTCGCGCCGCGTCCGCGATGGCGGCCCCGGCAGAGTCGGCGCCGACGGCCGGGCCGGCTGCGAACGTCGCGAGCGCCGCGCATGCCGCCGCCACGCGGCCCGCCTGCAGGCGGGCACGCGAAGTCGCTCGGCGCACGGCGTGCCCGCGGTGCACGGTGTCCGTCACGTCGGCGTCCGTGTCTCGAGTCCGAGCAGTCGGTCGTAGACGCCCTCGAACGACCGGAACGCGGCGTCGTTCGAGAACCGGGCGAGCACGGTGCGGCGGGCGGCGCGGCCCATCTCCGCGTTGCGCTCGCGATCGGACAGCAGCGCGGCGATCCGATCGCCGAGCGCGGCCGCGTCGCCGACATCGACGAGGTGGCCGTCCGTGCCGTCGTCGATGATGCCCTCCGGCCCGCCGCAGCGGGTCGCGACCACCGGCACGCCCGAGGCCATCGCCTCGACGACGACGATCCCGAATCCCTCTTCGTCGGAGGTCAGCGCGAAGCAGGCCGCGTCGCGATAGAGCTCGGCCAGACGCTCGCGGGTCGGCGCCACGTGCACCGTGACCGCCGCCTCCAGGCCGAGCGCACGCACCGCGTCGCGGAACGCGTCGCCGGGCGGCGTCGCGCCGGCGAGGACGAGCCGCAGGTCCACGCCGGTCCGTCGGCGCGCCTCGGCGACACCGCGCAGCAGCATCGCCGCGTTCTTGCGCGGATCGGCGAAGCGTCCGACGCCGAGCACGTAGGGCGGCACGTCGAAGCGGCGCCCCGGATCGTCGTGCGGCCTGAAGACCGAGGTGTCCACGCCGGGAACGCCGTATTCGACGATCCGTCGCGCCTGCGGGTCGATCGACCGCGCGAAGTCGAGCATCCGCGGGTTCTCGACCATGACCGCGTCGGCGGCCGCGATCGCGGCGCGTTCGAGGTGACCGGTGACGGCCGTCATCGCGCGGGTCCAGGCGCGTCGCGGTCCCGCGGCCTCGCGCAGCTCGGCGACGCGTTCGGCGGCGACCGTGGTCGCGACCTGCAGCACCACCGGCCGGCCGCAGCCGCGCAGCGCATAGCCGGGCGCGGGCGAGCCGCTGACGACCTGCACGAGGTCCACGTCGCGCAGCACCCGCGCGATCGCGGCCCTCGGCAGGTACCGCTGGAACTCCAGCTCGGAGGCCATCGCGCCGATCTCGACGGACGGTATGCCGCACCACTCGACCTGCCGCGTGCCGGGCGACAGGGCCCACGATCGGGGCGATGCGATCCGCACCGACGACGGCGAGCGCGACGACATCGGCAGCCCCACCGCGAGCGTGCATCGGTAGCCGGCCGACCGGTTGATCTGCTCGAGCAGGAACCGGGCGACCGAGTCCACGCCGCCGGTCTCGCCCAGCCCCTGGACGACGAGCGCGATCCGGGCCGGGGCGGCGGACCGCGGCCTCGCCGCGTGCGCGGCGGCCCTCATGCCGGCACCCGTCGCGGGGTCGGGTCGCGGCGTCCCGCCGGGGCCTGCGCGGAGGCGAGCAACTCGAAGAGTGCCTGCGCGGCGCCCGAGCGCTCCACGGCCTCGCGGGCGAACGCGCGCGCTGCGAGCCGCGCCGCGAGCCGCGCAGCGGGCGGGGTCGCCGCCAGTCGCTCGACGACGGCCGCCTGGGCGGCATGGTCCGACGGGTCGATGGCCCAGCCGGCGCCGGCGGCCATGGCGCCGGTCCAAGGTGTCCGGTCCGAGATCAGCACCGGCGTCCCGTTGGCGAGCGACTCGAAGATCGCATGGCCGAAGTTCTCGCCATGGGTCGGGCAGAAGAACAGGTCGTAGCGGCGCAGCAGCGCGTGGACCTCGCCGGGATCGCAGGGTCCATGATGGCGTACACGGATGTTGGGCGGCAGCCGGTCGATCGCGGCCTCGCAGTCGCGCCAGTGGTCGGGCTCGCTCACCGGCCCGTGGATGTCGAAGTCGACGCGCGCCGAGACGCGGCGCAATGCCGCGAGCGCGTCGGCCAGTCCCTTGATCCGTGCGATCCGGCCGAGGAAGACCACCCGCAGCGCACCGTCGCCGGCCTCGCCTTCGCGCGGCCCCGCCTCGCCCTCGGGCAGCAGGCCGAGGTCGGGCACGATCGCGACACCGTCGCCCCGAACGCCGAGCACGCGCGCCAGGTCGTCACGCTCGCCGTCGCAGGTCACCTGGAAGCGGACGCCGTCGAACAGCCCGAGCGTGCGCGCGATCGCCAGATAGATGCGCTTGCGCACCGGCTTGATGCGCAGCGCCGCCGCGCCGAACTCGCCGCGCGGCGCGACCACGATCGCGGCCGGACGCAGCAGCCCGAGGCGGTTCAGCAGCAGCGGCAGCATCGAGTACGGCCGGCTGAAGATGCTGTTCAGATAGATCACGTCGCCGTCGGCGCGCATGCAGGTCTGCGCGATCAGCCGCGCGCCGCGCGCCGTGCCCGGCACGTACATCACGCGAGCCCTGCCGAAGCGCGTCCAGCGCGAGGCGGGCAGCGCATCCATCTCCGCGTTCGGGCCGTCGTCGGCATGACCGGCCAGCACGCGGAATCCCACGCGGTCGCCGAGCGCGCTGACCGAGTTGGTCAGCACCCGGACGGGACCGCCGGTGAACTTCGCCGGCCAGAAGAAGTCGGTGAGCAGCAGCACGCGCGGGCGCCGCTCGGCGTGCTGCGGCGCGTCGGCCGGCGCGGGGACGGGGTGGAGGCGGTCGGTCGGGTTCATGCGTCGACGAAGTGGCGGCACCAGAGCTCGATGCACAGCATCGAGAACAGCGTGTACGAGGTGTCCCGGGTGCCGGTGTCGTGCTCCCGGAACAGGCGGCGGGTCGCCGCCGGATCGAAGATGCCGCGCGCCCGCAGGCTCGGGTCGGACAGCAGGTCGCCCGCCATGGCGCGCAGGTCGTCGTGCATCCAGCGGCGCAGCGGCGCGCCGAAGCCGGTCTTCGGGCGATGGACGATCCCGGTCGGCAGGTGACGCGACATCGCCTCCTTGAGCACCCACTTGCCCGTACGGCCGCGCTGGAGCAGGTCCAGTGGCAGGCCCGCGGCGAACTCCATCAGGTCCGCGTCGAGGAACGGCACGCGCACCTCGACGCCGGCCGCCATCGACATCCGGTCCGTGTAGAGCAGGTTGTGGTCGGCGAGGAAGAAGCGCTGCTCGAGCGCGAGCATCCGGTCGAGTGGCGCGGCGCCCGGCCCGAGCCCGCGCAGGTAGTCGAGCATCGGTGCGCGCAGCGCCGAGTCCGAGACCCGCGCGCGGAAATCGGCCGAGAGCAGGCTCGACAGGTGGGCGGCGTCGTCCCACAGGAAATACTGGACGATCCGGTCGTCGCCCGAGAGCCGCATCGAGGTCGCGAGCTTCGTCAGGCGGCGCGACAGCGCGTGCCGTGTGCCGAAGGTCGACGCGGCCGCGGCGAGCCAGCGACGCTGCGCGGCCGGCAGCCAGGTCCACAGCCGCTCGAGGCGGATCGCGGCGTGCCGGCGGTAGCCGGTGAAGACGTCGTCGCCGCCCGCGCCGGACAGCAGGACCTTGATGCCCTGCGCGCGCGCGGCATGGCTGATGCGCAGCACATGCAGCGCGGCCGGGTCGGCGATCGGCTCGCCGAGCTGTTCGATCATGAGCTCGAGGTCGCGTGCCATCGTCGATGCGTCGACGACGACCGTCTCCAGCCGCACGCCGAGATGCTTCGCTGCCGCGACCGCGTACGGCAGGTCGTCGGGCGTGCCGGGGTCGCGCAGGCCGGTGGTGTCGATCGTGAAGCAGCGGATGTCCGGGTTCGTCTCGCGTGCGAAGGCGACGATCGCGCTCGAGTCGAGTCCGCCCGACAGGAATGCGCCGACCGGTACGTCCGAGACCAGCTGCCGGCGCACCGCCTGGCGCAGCAGCCGCTCGGTGTCGGCGATCGCCTGCTGCGTCGACAGCCCGGTGCGCTGGCGGCGCATCAGCGGCAGCGTGTACCAGGTCCGGCGGTGTTCGATGCGGCCGTCGCGGATCCGGACCGACTCGCCGGGCGCGAGCCGGCTCACGGCGCGCAGCGGCGTGCCGGTGCCCGGTGCATGCAGGAAGCCGAGGTAGCGCACCACCGCGTCCGCGTCGAGCGTGGTGTCGATCCGCGCGAGACAGCACACCCCCTTCATCTCGCTGCCGAAGGCGATGCCGTCCGGCGTCTGAGCGAGGTACAGCGGCTTGACCCCCAGCCCGTCACGGGCGAGCAGCAGCGAGCCGTCCCGCGCGTCCCACAGTGCGAAGGCGAAGATGCCGTTCAGCATCGGCAGCATCGCCTCGCCGTGCTCGAGATAGAGTCGCAGCAGCACCTCGGTGTCCGAGCCGCTGACGAACGCGTGGCCGAGATGGCGCAGCGACTCGCGCAGTTCCACGAAGTTGTAGATCTCGCCGTTGTAGACCAGCGTGACCGCGCCGTCCGGATCGCTCATCGGCTGGTGGCCCGCGGCCGATGTGTCGAGGATCGACAGCCGGACGTGACCGAGTCCGATGCCGCGGACCGCGTCGACGAAGAGACCGCTGCCGTCGGGGCCGCGATGCCGGATGGCGTCCACGGCCGCGCTCAGCGACGCCGGGTCGATCCGGCCGGAGAGTCCGACGAAGCCGCACATCAGAGGGAATCCGGTCGGGCCGAGACCGGACGCGGCGCCGCCGTCCGACCGTCGGTCGCGCGTTCGAGCAGGACGACCCGCGTCACGAAGCGCGACAGCGGGACGCCCGACAACCACGACTTCAGTGCGGCCTCCTCGTCGAGGCCGAAGGGCACTTCGACCCGGTGCGCATCGGCACCGAGGCGCTGCGCCGCGCGTGCGAGGAACGCCTCCGGCAGGCCGGCGCTCGACGAGTGGCCCAGCACCAGCACGATCCGGTCCGCCGCCGGGCAGCGTTCGGCCTGCTCGTCGGTCTCGGCCACGCAGGCCTGCGGCAGGTGCCGCCGAGCGGCGCGCGCGATCGCCGGATCGATCGACCAGATCGACGCGTGGCGGGCGTCGTTGGCCTCGAGCAGACCGATCACGTTCGCCACCGGGACCGTGGTGCTGCGCTTGAACGGCGTGTCGTTGCCGCGCAGGTTCGGCAGCACCACGAGCTGGGCCAGGACGATGGCCACGAGACCCGCTGTCCGGGTCGCCGGACGCAGACCGCGCGCGGCGAGCAGCAGCACGACGACGATCCCGCACGCCAGCGGCGCCAGGTACATCACGCTGCGCGGCTTCCACAGCCCCGCGAACGTCAGCGCCACGGCCACCGCGAACAGCGCGGCGACCGTACGCCACGCCAGGTCGTCGGACAGGGCGCGCCATGACTGCCGTCGCGCGAGCACGCAGGCCGCGACGACGGCGACGAGCACCGGCACCGACTGGACGATGCCGAGCGACTGGCCGCCGAGGAAGCCGGTGACCATCAGCATGGCGGCCATCGGCAGCGACACGAGGTTGTCGGCGCCCATGCCCTTCGACAGCACGAACCCGAGGTTGATCGCGCCCGGAAGCGCCGCGACCGCGAAGACGGGCGTCATCGCGAGCATGCGGCGCGGTCCGCCAGCACGGGCGCAGGTCGCCACGACCGCCGCGATCGCGGCGAAGTTGACGAAACCGATCACGTTCACCGACGCGGACGCGCCGAGCAGCAGCGCCGCGCTCAGGGATGCGCCGCGCAGCAGCAGCACGACGGCGCCGAGGGTGAGCAGCGCGAACAGCGGATACCAGCGCAGCACGTCGCCCTGGGCGATCAGCAGCGGCGCGAGACCGGTTGCGAGCCCGAGCAGCACGCCCTCGGCGCTGGAGGGCGCCCGACCGAGCGGCCGCTCGGCCAGCCGCAGCACGATCACCGCCGACAGCGCCGCTGCAAGCGCCGAGACGACGAGACTCGCTGCATGCAGCCCCCAGTCCGGGAGACCGAGGGCGCGCAGCATCGCGAACGGCAGGTAGGCGCCGAGCGGGTGCACATCCATGCCCGTGACCGCGGCGTGCGCGATCTCGCCCACCGATGTGTTGTCGACGAGGTTCAGCGTGTAGACCTCGTCGTCGAACGGCTGCCGCAGGACACGGCCCGCATAGAGGGAGGCGACCAAGAAGACGAGCGGGGCGACCAGGGCGGCGTGCACGGCGTGTCGGGGCCTCAGGCGGGCGCGGCGGCGGTCGCCGCGGAGCGACGCTCGAGCGAGCGTCGTGCGACGAGGATCGCGACAACGAGGCGCAGCGCGTTGGCCGCGACGATGCAGGCGGCGAAGCCCGACAGGCCGAGCGAGGACGGCACCGCCGCGAGCAGGGCCAGCAGGGTCGCGGTGGTGCCCACGTCGAGCACGCCGATCCAGGCGGTGCGCCCGAGCGCATAGAGCACGCGAACCGGCACGAAGGCGAGCGCGTGGACCGAGAAGCCGAGCAGCGCCAGCGGCAGGACCTCGCGCGCCGCGCCGCGGAAGTCGGCCGGGAAGAGCAGCGTGATCACCGGGTCGAGCAGCAGCGCGAGCATCAGGTTGCCGGCGGCAAGCAGCGCGATCAGCGTCGCCGCCCAGCGGGCGAGCGCGCGTCGCAGCGCCGCGTCGTCGCCCTGCTCGATCGATTCGTAGACGGCGGGCCGGAACCAGGTCTCGGTCATCGACCCGGCGAGCAGCGCCGCGCGGTGCCCGAGCGCGACGCCCGCGACGTAGGCACCCACCGTCTCCAGCGAGGCCTTCAGCCCGACGATGTAGCGATCGGCGTTCGCCGCTGTCCAGCCGATGGCGCCGCTCGCTGCGAGCGGCGCGACGTAGGTCCCGATCCGCGCGAGGCAGTCTCGCGAGGGCCGCGCCGGCGCGGTGCCGGCGCCCGCGAGCCACAGCCCGAGCACGCCGCCCAGCAGCGCGCCACCGGCGTAGCCCGCGACCAGCGCGATCTCCGGTGCGCAGTCCGTCGCATGGCTCAGCAGCAGCACGAGGCCGACTCGGGCGACGCCGTCCGACACCGACACGAGGAACGCGCTGCGGAAGCGCCGCTGCACCGTCAGCCAGCCGGCGGCCACCGCGTGCAGCGATTCGCCGACGAAGGCGGGCACGAGCAGCGCGCCCTGCACGAGCGTCGACCCCGACCCGGCGGGCTCGATCAGGCGTCCGCCGATCAAGCCGACCAGGGCGACAACCGGTACAGCAGCGGCCACGATCGCGAGCGATGCGCCGAGGAGCTCCCCGGGCCGCGCGCGGAACTCGGCGCCATGGACGAAGCGGGCCACGGCCTGCGCCACCGGCACCGCGAGGGTCGAGACGAACACCAGCGCGACGCCGTACCAGAGCATGCCGGCGCCGTACCCCGCGGGGCCCAGGGCCTCGCCGACGAGACGGAAGCCGACGAGGCCGAGCACGGCCTCCGCTGCGGCGAGCAGCGGAATCCAGGCCGCCGAGGACTCGCCGAGACGCTCACGCATGGCCGAGCCGGGGTCGGAGGACCGAGGCGAGCCCGACGAACGCCCCGAGCAGACCGGTGACGACGACCGCCTGGCCGAGGTAGTCGACGAGCAGCCATCCGTCGACCCGCAGTCCCATCATCAGCGCCGAGAACATCAGCGGGTACATCAGCAGCGACTCCCCTTCCATCACGCCCCAGGCGATCTCGGAGACGAAGCGCAGCGCCGCCGCGACGATCACGATGCCGATCAGGAAGCCAGGCCAGCCGCCGTTGTAGTAGCCGTCGACGAACACGCCGATGCCGGTCGACGACAGCCGGTGTCCGTCGATCTTCTCGTGCAGGTCGATGCCCGCGTTGCTCATCATCGGCTTGGACGGCACCAGCAGCCGCGGTACGACCAGCCACTTCGCGAGCGCGAGGTCGTTGCCGCCGTCGCCGCGGTCGTGGAAGCGCATCGCCAGAGCCTGGTCCGGCAGGTAGTTCAGCCGCTGCCACGATCCGCCCGGTACCTCGTAGCTTCCGTCGGACGTGAGCTGGGCGTAGTCCTGCAGGATCCGCGCGCGTTCGACGAGGCTCGCCGGGGCCTGCCCCTCGCCGCCGTTCAGGTGCGTGAGCCGGTCTCGGCCGAAGGTCACGTAGGGCGAGGCGATGGCGAACAGCGTCGCGCCGATCAGCCCCCCGGCGACCAGCACCGCGAGTCGCCGAGAGCCCATGAACGCGCCGAGCGTCGCGGCGATCACGGTCGCCAGCAGGTCGGTCTTGTTGAACATCAGGCCAGCGGTGACCAGCTCGGCGCAGGTGGCGAGCAGCGCGAGCGGCAGGGCGCTGGGGTGGCGCCGCGCCACCAGTGACCACAGCACGAGGACCACCACCGTCGGGAGCCTCGCGAGCTCGCGCTCCGGCGCCGAGGGCGGGCGCGAGGTCAGCAGCAGTTCGTACGGGACCACCGACAGGAACTTGGCCGAGAAGCCGACGACGGCGATCATGGCCAGCAGCCGGCTCGCCGGGATCCTCGCCAGCTCGTGCGACGCGGACCGCGACGTCTCGGCGACGCGCTCGAAGCGCAGGGCGAGGAACAGGCGCAGCGTCAGCAGCGCGCCGAGCAGGTTCATCGCGGTGAGCGCGAACGCGCTGGCCGGATCGATCGGCCGGACCACCATCGTGTAGGCGCGGACGTCCGCCGGTGCGAGCACGTAGATCAGCGGACCCGCGCAGAAGTAGACCGCCACCGCGAAGGCGAGATAGATCGATCCGTCGAAGAAGAGCGCCTGGGGCTCGTCGCGCAGGCGAACGACCACGTAGCGGCCGAAGAGCGCGAGGCCGGCGAGACAGAGCGCCGCGAGCGGCCACCACGAGGCGATGCGCACCGGGCCTGCGGTCGCGACGACCAGGCAGGCGAACGCGGCGAAGATCGCCGATGCGGGCACCAGGATCGGCATCACTCGGACGGCTGCGTCCCGACAGAGCGCGGGCGCGCCGGCCGAGGGCAGGCGGGGGGCGTCACGCGGCGGCCCTCGACTCGTAGGCGTAGCGGGCCTGGGCCGCGGTCTCGCCGTAGTAGCGGCCCGCACGCGTGAAGTCGTGGGCGTTCATCACCACGCCCAGCACGTTCACGTCGGCGCCGCGCAGTCGCGCGAGTCCGCGCTCGACCATCGCGACCGGGGTGTCCGAGGCGCGGGCGACGTAGGCCACGCCGTCGGCCTGGCGCGCGACGAGCAGCGCATCGGAGAACAGCTCGACCGGTGGCGTGTCGATCACGATCAGGTCGTAGTAGCGGCGCAGCTCTCGCAGCACCTGCGGGAAGCGCGGGTGTGCGAGCAGGTCCAGCGGGTTCTTCGAGCGCCGCGTGGCGGGCAGCACGTCGAGCTGGGTCTCCGGGATCCGGTGGATGCACTCGCCGACCGTCTGACCCCGGACGAGCTCGCGAACGCCTGGCAGCCTGTCCGGCATGCCGAGCATCTCGACCACGCTCGGTCGACGCAGATCCGCGTCGATCAGCAGCACCCGGCGGGTGCGCGACTGTTCGAGCGCGAACGCGACCGCGAAGGTCGACTTGCCCTCGCCGGGTACCGAGGAGGTGATGGCCACGACCGGGTGCTCGACGTCGGCGAGCGCGAGCTGCACGCCGGTGACCGCTGTACGCACCGATTCGCCGTAGCCGGGCTCGCGCAACATCGCCCTCGCGTGAGCCAGGCCCTTGACCGTCGACGCCGGAACGACCGGCATCGCTGTGAGCAGCGGCACGTCGAGCAGCCGTTCGACGTCGTCGCTCGTCTTCAGCACCATGCGGCTGCGCTCGCGCTGGATGGCTGCGACCGCGCCGAGCAGCAGGCTCGCGAGGAGCGCGAGGGCGAGCAACGGCGTGCGCGCGGGGCGGACCGGCACGCCGGGCACGATCGCCGGGTCGATGACGCGCGCCACCGGCGAGCGGAAGTCGGCGGTGGCCGAGGTCTCCTTCACGCGTGCGAGGAAGGTCTGGTACAGCTGCCGATCGCTGGCCGCCTCGCGCTCGAGCGCCTCGAGCTCCACCTCCTTGCGGGTCGTGTCGCGGATCGCGCCGCGCGAGCGGGACAGCGAGGCTTCGAGCGCCTGCTCGGTGGCCCGCGCCGACTGGAACTCCTTGCGCAGGCTGGCGATCACCGCCTCGGCCTGGCGCCGCGTGTCGCGCTGCGCGGCCTCGAGCTCGGACTGCGCTGCGACGTACATCGGGTGGGCCGGCCCGACGCGGTCCTTCAGCTCGGCGAGCTTGCGCTCGGCGACCGATTCGGCCTCGCGGGCTCGGGCCACCGACGCATTGTTGAACACCGCCGGGAGCTGGAAGCGGTCGGCGACCCCCGGCCCGAGCTGTGCGACCACCTGTTCGAGCTGCGAGCGCTCGATCCGCGCCTGGACCAGACGCTGCGCGACCTCTTCGAGCTGGCGCGAGTTGCCTGCATCGGGGCTGCTGCGGCTGCCCACCAGGCCGGAGGTGTCGCGGTAGGCCTGCAGCCTGCGCTCTGACCCGTCGACCTTCTCGCGCAGCGACTCGAGCTGCCCGTTCAGCCAGCTCACCGCGGTCTGGGTCATCCGCAGCCGCGCGTCGAGCTCGGCACGGATGTAGGCCTCGGCGGTCGCGTTCGCGATGTCCCGGGCGAGCTGCGGATCGGGCGACTCGAAGCTGACCTGGATCAGCTGGCTCATCCGCACCGGCGACACGTCGAGATCGGCCTGAACCCTGGAGGTTGCCTGCGCCTCGACCTCCTCGTCCGACGGGATCCGAGGGGCGGGCGACCCGGGGACGAGCCCGCGCAGGCGCTGCGTGAGTCCCGGCGGACGCTGGCGCGGATCGAAGGCCGGGTGCTCGGCGAGCCTCAGTTCACGCGCCACCCGCGAGGCGACGTCGCGCGACTTCAGGAACTCGGCCTGCGTCTGGAAATACTCGCGGTTCCCGCTCGACGAGCCGTAGACCTCGTCGATCGCGACCACCTTGGTCCGCGACGCCTCGACGAGCACCGTCGATGTCGCGCGGTAGATCGGCGTCATCGTCAGCACCCAGGCCGCCAGCGGCACGAAGGTGCCCGCGGCCACAGCGGCGAACAGGCCCTTGCGTGCCATCACCGTCCGGGCGTGTGCCATCAGCGGCGGCGTGGAGCGCAGCGCGAGGCGCGCGAGGCCGCGCGCGACGCCGCCGTCGTTCGCAGCGCGAGCCACATGGAAACGGGAGCCCTGCTTCGGTGTGTCCATCCCGGTCCGCGTAGGGGTGAATGCCGGATCGGTCCGGCGAAGGAGGAGAGAGTGCGGACAGTAGTCGCTGCCTTGCGTCGGGGTCAGTGGAGGACTTCACGCTGCGGCGAGATCGTCACGCGATATCGGGCGACGGCCGAGGCGCGCCGACTATTTGGCTACGGTGCTGTGACATTTGTCTCCTCGGGCTGTCCGATCGGTCACTAGCATTCGACGCTCCAAACAGGAGCGCACATGCTGCTGAGTTCGCTGACCCTGGCCGGCTCGGGACCCCTGCTCGTGCTCGCAGCCTTCGCCGCGGGGGTCCTGCTCGCACCGGCGATGATCGTGCTGTGTCGACAGATCGGCTGGCTCGACCGTCCGAGCGGGCGCAAGCACCACGAGGGCTCCGTACCGCTCGCCGGCGGCCTGCTGATCGCCGCCAGCGCGTTCGTCGCGCTGCTCGTCGTCCAGCCCGAAGCGGTCCGCGCCGTGCACTTCTGGTCAGGGGCGGCGATGGTCGCGGTGGTGGGGTTCATCGACGATCGCTACCCGGTGCGCGCGCGCTACCGGTTCTTCGCGCAGTGCGTCGCGACGCTGGTGTTCGTGCTGACCGGCGACGTGATGCTGACCCATCTCGACGGGGTCTTCGGCCCGTTCCCGCTGCCGCTCGGCGCGATGGCGGTGCCGTTGACGATCGTCGGCATCGTCGGGGTCACCAACGCGATCAACCTCGTCGACGGCCTCGACGGGCTCGCCGCCGGCCTCGCGGCCATCGCCTCGGGCTTCACCTTCGTGGCCTTCGTGCTGATCGCAAGCGACCTGTCCGTCGAGCAGCGCGAGTCCGCGACGGAGGCCGCCGAGGTGGCCGCGATCGCCGTCGGCGCGATGCTCGCCTTCCTGCTGTTCAACCAGCGCGCACCGTGGCGCGAGCGCGCGTCGATGTTCCTCGGCGACGGCGGCAGCATGGCGATCGGCTTTCTCGTGGGCGCGCTGCTCGTCTACGCGAGCGGCGCGTTCGGCGACCAGAGCCTGCCGCCGATGACTGCCGTGTGGTTCGTCGCGATCCCGCTGATCGACACGCTCGGCTGCATGATCCGGCGCGTGCTCGGGGGCGTGACGCCGATGACACCCGACCGTCGCCACCTCCACCACCTGCTGCTCGAGCTGAGCCTGTCACCCGGGCGGGCGGTCGTGCTGCTGCACCTCGTCGCCGTGGCGTTGGCCCTGACGGGCCTGGCGGGCTGGCGCCTCGGGGTGCCGCAGTACGTGATGCTGTGGGGTCTGGTCGCCCTGTTCGCCGTGTACGTCGCCGTCTCGCTTCGGGTGTGGGCGCGCATCGACGCCACGGCCGCGGCGACGCCCTGATGGCCGGGACGCGAGCGCAGCGACGATGCACCTGCTGACGAAGCTGCGGGTCGCGGCCCGCCTGCCGACCCTGATGCGGCTGGACCGCGAGGTCACGGCGCGGCGCGAGTGGAGCGCCGAGCGGATGCATGCGTTCCGCACTGAGCGCCTCCTCGCCACGATCCGCTTCTGTGGCGAGCATGTGCCGTTCTACCGGCGCACATGGGCCGAACACGGCGTTCTGCTCAGCCAGATCCAGTCCGATTCGGATCTCGGAGTCCTTCCCTTCACGACGAAGGAGGACCTGCGTTCGCATGCCGGCGAGCTCGTCCCGGATGGGACCGCACGCGACACGCTGCTGAACATCAAGACCAGCGGGAGCACCGGCCGGATGTTCAGCCTGTCGTCGACGTTCGACGGCCTGCTGCTCGAGCGGGCGTTCTTCCACCGCTACTGGCGGCACTGGGGAAAGTCCTACATGCGGGACCGGATCGCCTTCCTGACCGGGTCCGTGGAGCGTCCGCGTCGAGACGTCCGCTGGGAGCCGCCGCGCGTGACCCGGTTCTCGCCCTTCGATCTCGACGACGGCCGCCTGCTGCGCTACGCGCGGGTGCTCCGCGATCGGCGGATCGCCTTCCTGCACACCTATGCGTCACTCGCCGACCGGCTCGCGTCGGTGGTCGAGTCGGCGCCCGAACTGCGCGCCCAGCTGTCGCTGCGGGGCGTCTTCCTCGCTTCCGAGCGGCCGATGCCCGGCCAGCGTCGACGCATCGAGGCCGGACTCGGCTGCCCGACGCACGCGCACTACGGCATGGCGGAGACCGTGGCGCTGTTCCAGGAGTTCGGGCACGGCGGGTACTCGGTGGTGCCCGATTACGCGCACGTCGAGTTCGGGCCGCAGATCGACGGCGCGGGGGCCCGCGAGATCGTCGGCACCGGCTTCAACAACCGCGCCGGCCTGCTCGTCCGCTACCGGACCGGCGACTACGCGATCCTCGCGGATGACCAGTCGTCCGCCTCGTGCTGGCCGTACGGTGCCGCGGTCGAGGACGTCGTCGGGCGCGATGCGGACATGATCGTCACGCCCTCGGGCCGCTACGTCGCGATCAACCACCTCGAGTGGGCGATGGACCAGTTGACGCCGCCCTTCCGAGAATGCCAGTTCCGTCAGGACGCGCTCGACCACGTCACGCTGCTCGCGGTACCCGACGCGGACTACGCCCAGGATCGGGCGTCCCGCTTCGTCGACGCCGCGCAAGCGCGGATCGGCGACGGCGTCACGCTCGAGCTGCGGCTGGTCGACGCGATCCCGCGAAGCGGACGTCAGAAGCTGCGGATCATCGACTCGCCGTTCGGCGCGAGGCTGCGGGAGCGCGAGCCGCTCCCCCCGTGCGACCGTCAGGCGCGCCCGACCGCGTCCGCGGACGGCACGCCCGTGTGAACGGCCGGTGAGCCGGCGCCCCCGCCGCGCTCCCACAGTTCCACCACCAGCTCCGCGTAGCGCTCGTGGCTCATCGGCCCGTCGGGCCGCAGCCAGGCGAAGGTGAAGTTGATCATGCCGAACAGCGCCATCGTCGCCGGCTTGCGCTCAGCCGGCGAGAACCGGTCCGGGGCGACCCGCTGCAGCGTGTCGGCCACCGCGTCGACCACGGCCCGCTGCTGCGCACGCACGCGCTCGCGCTGCTCGGGCGCGAGGAACTTCACGTCGTTGAGCAGCGCGACATGCCGCTCGCGAGAGTCGCGGTACTCGGCCATCAGCGCACGGACCAGCTCGGGCAGTTCCTCGCGCGGCGCGAGCCCGCGGGCGCGCACGCCCTCCACCAGCTCGAGCAGCCGCCGCGTGTAGCGGTCGAGCGACTCGAAGAGCAGCGATTCCTTGCTCGGGAAGTAGTGGTACAGCCGCGCCTTCGAGGTGCCGCAGGCCTGCGCGAGCTGCGCCATCGAGGCGCTCGGATAGCCGATCTCGGCGAACGCCGCCGTCGCCAGCGCGAGGATGCGGTCGCGCTGGGCGTCGTAGTCGACGGCCTTGGGACGCGCCACGTCAGCGCTCGTCGTAGCTCACCACGACGCGATCGCTGACCGGATGCGCCTGGCAGGTCAGCACGAAGCCGGCAGCCACTTCCTGCGGCTCGAGCGTGTAGTTCTTGTCCATCCTGACCTTGCCCTCGAGCACCTTCGCGCGGCAGGTGCAGCAGACGCCGCCCTTGCAGGCGTACGGCAGGTTCGCGCCCGCGGACAGCCCGGCGTCCAGGATTGCCTGACCCTCGAACGGCACGCGCAGGTGGCGCTCCTTGCCGTCGACGATCATCACCACCTTGGCCGAGGGCGCGTCGGGCGCGGCCGCGGGCTTCGGCGCGCCGGACGGCGAGGGCGTGCCGAAGCGCTCGACGTGGATGCGCTCGCGCGGCACGCCGGCGCCGGCGAGCGCGGCCTCGGCGGCGTCCATCATCGGCGCCGGCCCGCAGACGAAGGCCTCGTCGATCGTCTCGCCGGCCAGCACCGTGCGCATCAGTTCGTCGCAGCGCGCAGCATCGAGCAGGCCCGACAGCAGGTCGACCTCCTGCGGCTCGTCCGACAGCACGTGCACCAGCCGCAGCCGGTCCATGTAGGTGTTCTTCAGTTCCTCGAGCGTCTCGAGGAACATGATCGAGCCGACCGTGCGGTTGCCGTAGACGAGCGTGAAGTCGCTCTTCGGCTCGGCGGACAGGATCGTCTTGATGAGCGAGAGCATCGGCGTGATGCCCGATCCGCCCGCGAAGCCGACGTAGCGCCGCGCGCGGGCCGGGTCCAGCGGCGTGGTGAAGCGCCCGTCGGGCGTCATCACGTCGATCGCGCGGCCGGGCGCGAGGGACTCGTTCGCCCAGTTCGAGAAGCGCCCGCCCGCCACGCGCTTGATGGCCACGCGCAGCTCGCCGCGCGCCTCGTACTCGGGCACGCCGACGCACACCGAGTACGAGCGCCGCAGGTCCTCGCCGTCGATCGTCTCGCGCAGCGTCAGGAACTGCCCCTGCCGGAAGCGGTACGCGTCGCGCAGTTCGGGCGGCACGTCGAACGCGACCGAGATCGCGTCGGCCGTCTCGGGCCGCACGTCGCGGATGGTCAGCCGGTGGAATTGCGGGACGGCCATGGACGGCTCCGGGAGGTCAGTAGGGCTTGAAGTAGTCGAAGGGCTCGCGGCACGCGACGCAGCGGTACAGCGCCTTGCACGGCGTCGAGCCGTACTGCGAGAGGCGCTCGACGTTCGACGAACCGCAGCGCGGGCAGTCGATCGTCTCGGCCGCCGGCCGCGCGCGCGGCACGAAGCGCAGCACCGAGGTGCCCGCCGGCGCATCGCCGCCGGGGGGCGCGATGCCGTACTCGCGCAGCTTGCGGCGACCGTCGGCGCTGATCCAGTCGGTGGTCCAGGGCGGCGACAGCGTGAGGCGCACGTCGGCGTCGGCGATGCCGGCCTCGGACAGCGCGCGGCGCACGTCGTCGGCGATGACCTGCGTGGCCGGGCAGCCGGTGTAGGTCGGCGTCAGCACGACGACCACGCGGCCGTCCTCCTCGTCGACCGAACGCAGGATCCCGAGGTCCTCGAGCGTGACCACCGGGATCTCCGGGTCCGGCACGGCCGCGGCGAGCGCGCGTGCGCGCGCCAGCCGCTCGCCGGTGGCCGTCGTCACCACGACGCGCCCGGATGCTGGCGGGCGAGCGTCTGCATCTCTGCCAGCAGGAACCCCATGTGCTCGCTGTGCACGCCGTGCTTGCCGGTCGACACGAACGGGATGTCGGCCGGACGCCGGAGCGTGGCCTGCGCGAGCACCGCGTCGAGCGTCGCGTCCCAGGCGGGCCGCAGGTCGGCGAGCACCGGACCGATCCCGGCCTGTGCCGCCCGGCGTTCGACATCGTCGGTCGCCCACCATTCGTTGGTGTACGGCCAGAGACGCTCGAGCGCGGCCTGCGCGCGGTCGTGCGAGGTCTGCGTGCCGTCGCCGAACCGCACCATCCACTCCGACGCGTGGCGCAGGTGCGCACGCGCCTCCTTGACCGACTTCGCCGCGATCTGCGCGAGCGTGGTGTCGGTGGAGCCGGCGAGCGCCTCGTACAGCGGCACGGCGAGCGCCGAGGCGAGGAGGTTGCGCGCGATCGCGATCGCATAGTCGTCGTGCGCGCCCTCGCCGTTGGGCAGCTCGAACAGCGTGGCGTTGCGGAACTCGGCCTCGCCGCGGAAGTACGCCAGCGCGTCCTCGTCCCGGCCCCGACCTTCGAGCGCGCCCGCGTGCGAGAGCAGCAGCCGCGCCTGCCCGACGAGGTCCAGCGAGATGTTGGTCATCGCGATGTCCTCCTCCAGCAGCGGGCCGTGGCCACACCACTCGGCGAGCCGCTGGCCGAGGACCAGGGCGTTGTCGGCGAGGCGGAGGAGGTATTGGAGGTGGAAGTCGGGGGTGGGCATGGACGAATCCAAATTCAGCCGGCTCTCGCCGGATTCACGTTCGGGACGCAGCAGTGCGCCGCAGTAGCCCGGCGCTGTCGCGCCGGTCGTTTCGGCGGCGGTGCGCATGCGCACCGAAACCCCGCCTCCACCATGCGGCGCCCGTTCGGCCGGCGGCGAGCAGTGCTCGCCGAAACCCCGGCCTCACCCTCACATATGCTTCACTTCATCCGGCAGTTCGTAGAACGTCGGATGCCGGTAGATCTTGTCGGCCATCGGACCGAAGTCGATCTCCTTGTCCTCGGGCACCGACGCGGTGATCGCCACCGAGGGCACCACCCAGATGCTCACGCCCTCCATGCGCCGCGTGTAGACGTCGCGCGCCATGCGCAGCGCCATCTGCGCGTCCGCCGCGTGCAGGCTGCCGCAGTGCTTGTGGTCCAGCCCCTGCTTGCTGCGTACGAACACCTCCCACAGCGGGAGCTCCCGGTCGGTCGTCGTCATGCTCATCGTCGTTCTCCTCGGAGGCTCAGGCCGCGGCGCGCTCGGTGCGCGCCCGCTGCTTCGCCGCATGGGCCATCGCGGCCTCGCGGACCCATGCGCCCTTCTCGTGGGCGCTCACGCGCGCGGCCAGCCGCTCGCGGTTGCACGGACCGTTGCCGTTCACGACGTTCCAGAACTCGGTCCAGTCGATCGTGCCGTGATCGTAGTGGCCGCGCTCGGCGTTCCACTTGAGGTCGGGGTCGGGAATCGTCAGCCCGAGCAGCTCGGCCTGCGGCACGGTCGCGTCGATGAACTTCTGGCGCAGCGCGTCGTTGCTGATGCGCTTGATGCCCCACTTCATCGTCTGCGCCGAGTGGATCGACTCGGCGTCGCTCGGGCCGAACATCATCACCACCGGCCACCACCAGCGGTTCAGCGCGTCCTGCGCCATCGCCTTCTGGGCGGGCGTGCCGCGCGCCAGCGACAGCATGATGTCGAAGCCCTGGCGCTGGTGGAAGGACTCCTCCTTGCAGATCCGGATCATCGCGCGCGCATACGGCCCGTACGAACAGCGGCACAGCGGGATCTGGTTCATGATCGCCGCGCCGTCGACCAGCCAGCCGACCGTGCCCATGTCGGCCCAGGTCAGCGTCGGATAGTTGAAGATCGACGAGTACTTCGCCTTGCCGGAATGCAGGGCGCCGACCATCTGGTCGCGCGAGGTGCCGAGCGTCTCGGCCGCCGAGTACAGGTACAGGCCGTGGCCGCCCTCGTCCTGGATCTTCGCCAGCAGGATCGCCTTGCGCTTGAGGCTGGGGGCCCGCGTGACCCAGTTGCCTTCGGGCAGCATGCCGACCACCTCGGAATGCGCATGCTGGGAGATCTGACGGACCAGGGTGCGCCGGTAGGCGTCCGGCATCCAGTCCTGGGCTTCGACCTTGCGGTCGGCGGCGATCAGGGCCTCGAAGCGCGCATCGGCCTCGAGGTCGGCGGCGTCGCGGGGCAGGCCGCGCGGCTCGGCGGACGGGCCCTGCGGCAGATCCATGGATTGGGTGTACATCGGGGCGACCTCGGTCCTCGGACGTGAGGCCGCCAGTTTATTTCCCGACCGGTCGGTCGGTCAATAGCGAGGGAGCCGGTCGGCCGCCCCTCGCGGCATGTGCCGACCGAAGCAGCTTGGCGGTTTCGACCGATCGAGCGTAACCGTTGCGGCAACTTTTGCAGCCACGCTGGCGACGGCCGGGAGGCGGGCCCCCGGCCGTCGCTGGCCGGCTCAGTGCGAACCGCCCTTGCGTCCTGCTTCCGAGGCACGCTGGCGGTCGTTGGCATAGCTGCCGCCGGTCGCCTGTCCGGCGGTGGTGGCGGCGGTGGCGCCCGTGCCGGCCCCCGGCTGGGTGCCGGTCCGGCGGCCGCCATGGCTCGCCTCGCCGCCCTTGCGTCCTGCCTCGGCGGCCAGGGCGCGATCCTTCGAGAAACTGCGCTCCTCGGGGGGCACGCTGCGCCCCCCCTTGCTGGCGATCTCGCGCTGGAGGGCCGGGTCCATCGACGCGAACCCTCGGTTCGACGTGCCGGACGATCCGGACTTGCTGTCTTGGGCCATGAAGAAATCTCCTTGCTTCGGGGTGCTGCGGGGTGGCTCGTGGGTGTCGGGACACCCTTTCGGCGCCCGCACGCCAGAGCGATGGCAGGAAGCGTGCCAAGCCCGGCAGAGATCGGCCGGCACGGACGCATCCGGAGGAGGTTTCGCGGGAATTTGACAAGTCGGCCGCGCGTGGCAATAATTCGCGGTTCCCTGGAGGGGTGCCCGAGTGGCTAAAGGGGGCAGACTGTAAATCTGTTGGCTTACGCCTACGCTGGTTCGAATCCAGCCTCCTCCACCAGGTTCAAGGCAGTACCGGAAGTCGAATCACCAGTAGGAAGGCCGGCAG
>JAIYAG010000170.1 GCA_027489195.1 Burkholderiales bacterium
GACCGCCGCCCCCTCCTTGAGGAACTCCGGGTTCGACACGACCGCATAGGGGACCTTCACCCCGCGCCGTCCGAGCTCGTCGGCGATCACGGACCTGACCCGGTCCGCCGTGCCCACCGGCACCGTCGACTTGTCGACCACGACCTTGTAGTCGGTCATGTGGCGGCCGATGCCGCGGGCAGCCTCCAGCACATGGGTGATGTCCGCCGAGCCGTCTTCGTCGGGCGGCGTGCCCACAGCGATGAACTGGATGGTGCCGTGGTCCACCGCACGCTCGACATCCAAGGTGAACTTCATGCGCTTGGCAGCGACGTTTCGGCGCACCAGGTCCTTCAGACCCGGCTCCCAGATCGGTATCTCACCCATCGAGAGCATCTCGATCTTGCGCGGATCGACATCCAGGCAGAGCACGTCATTGCCCATCTCGGCCAGGCAGGCGCCCGAGACCAGTCCCACGTAGCCGGAACCCACGACAGTCACTTTCATGCGTGGATGGTAACGACGGCAGCGTTTCAGTTTGACGTACGATCAGGTGACCCTTGCCGGCCGCCCGGACACTTGCGTCGCGACAGCCGCGGACCGCCGGACAAGCCCCCATGCCGACCGAAGGCCGGCTCCCACCGCCGCACCCGACGGGAGGCGGCTCGGGCCCACGCCGCACCTGCTACCCTGCGGCGTCCGCATCGTTCCGCTTTTCGAGCGTCATGCCGCTGCTCCGTGCCGTCCTGTTCCCTCCCCGCTGGATGCGAATGCTGGCGCTGCTCGCCTTCGTGTTCGTGGCGGCGAACCTGTTCTGGCACGGCGCGCAGCCCTATGCCGTCGGGGTCTTCGCCGAACCCTGGGACAAGCTCGCGCACCTGACCCTCTACGGCGGCTTCGGCGGTGCGGCATGGGTGATGCTGGGCGGGGGACGTCCGACCGCCGACATCCTCGCGCCGATGGCCGCGGTGATCGTGGGCCTGGCCGACGAGTTCGCGCAGACGTTCAGTCCGGGGCGTGTCGTCGGCCTGGGCGACCTCACCGCGGACGCGATCGGCGCCGTGCTGGTGGTCGCCACGCTCGCGCTGCTGCGCGAGCGGATTCGCGTCGCAGGGCTGCACCCGACGCGCTGAGACGACGGGGCCGGGCCGAGCCCCGCCCGTGCCGACCTCTATGTATGGAATGTGTTCCCATGCATCGCCCAAACAGGTGAGTTTGGGGTGCGTTTGCGCACGGCTTCCACATTCCTTCAATTGCTAACGCCGCGCGACGAACGGCATACTGTCCAGACGGACGGCGCGACCTGACGCCTCCGGCCGCTGCACCCCTCCTCGCTGGCTCTGGACATCATGCTCGCACAAATGCGCTCGGCTTCTGCCATGGCGCCGGCTGATGACGTCACCACGTCTGCGACCGGCGCTCCGCTTCTGGCCCTTGCCGTGGACACCCTCAAGCAGGGGCTCGTGCTGTTCGACGCGACCGGACACGTGATCGGCGCCAATGCAGCCGCCCGGCGCTCCATCGAGCAGCGCAGCGAGATCGAGCTCGCCGCCTCGGCCGAACCGCCCCACGATCGCATCCGCCTCCAGATCAAGCGCAGCGCCACGCAGCTCAAGCTCGAGCGGGCGCTCCGGGCCTGCACGGCGCCCCTGGCGGCGACCCTCCAGTCGCCCACGCTGCGGGCCCTGGCGGCCCGCGATCCGCGGCCGGCGCAGGCCCTGATCCTCACGTACGAAGACGGTCAGCCCGGGCTGATCCTGCAGCTGTCCCCGATCGCCCCGCAGTCGGTGCCCCAGAGCCCCGGGCCTCATGCCTGCGTGCTCGGCGTGCTCATCGACCGCAGCAGCTCGGCATCGCTCGAGCCGAGCATGCTCCGCGACCTGTTCGGCCTGACCGACGCGGAAGCCCGGGTGGCCGAGGCCTACCTGCGGGTGGATACCGTCAAGGAAGTGGGCGTGATGCTGGGCGTCAGCGCCAACACCATCAAGACCCACCTCGCGGCCGTCTACCTGAAGACCGGCTGCACGCGACAGGCCCAGCTGGTACGGCTGCTGATGTCCCTGAGCGAGATCAGCGACGAGCCGGGGACGACGGCCGGATCCTGACTCCGGCATCGGGATCCCGGATCGGTTCGCCGGGGCAGACACCCGCCGTCCGATCGCGCAACACGGTGACCACCGTCTCACCCGACTCTACGGTGCAGGCCGCACGGGCGGCTGGAATGATGGCGGGACGATGCGTTCCGTGCCGGCTACCCGTTCCCCGCCCCCCTCCTTGCCCGGGAAGACCCGTTTCGTCGAGTCCCCGACCGACGCGATGGCCGCAGCCGCCAACGCGATCGCCCGGGGCATCCTGGTGTTCGACTGCGATGCGAGGGTGCTGGCGCACAACGCCGCCGCCGCCCGGATGCTCGATCGCGGCGCCCCGCTGTCGCTGGTGACCATGCCCGGCGCCCGCAGCGGCGTCATGCGACTCGCCGGCTCGGACGCCGCGCTGCAGGCGGCGGTCGAGCAGGCGGTTCACGATTGCGCCGCGCATTCTGGGCAGCCGCTGTTCGGCATCGAGTCGCCGATTCCGGCACGGTCGCTCAGGATCGAGAGTGCATCGAGCGAGCGGGGCATGGTGCTGCATCTGGCCCCCGTGCGTCGCCCGCTGCCGCTGGGCGCGGCCTGCCGGGACGCCTCCGCGGTCATCGGGACGCTGATCGACGTCGGCCTCCGGGAGCGGCTCGAAGTCGAGGTGCTGGCGCAGCTGTTCGACCTCAGCACCTCGTCGGCGCGCGTGGCCGAGGCCTATCTGCGGGTCGACTCGGTCAAGGAGGCCGCCAAGCAGCTCGGCATCAGCGCCAATACCGTGAAGACCC
>JAIYAG010000635.1 GCA_027489195.1 Burkholderiales bacterium
CATCGTCGCGGCCATGTGCGCGAGCGGCGCGAGGTCGCCCGAGGCGCCCACCGAGCCCTGGCACGGCACCACCGGCGACAGCCCGCGTGCCAGCATCGCCTCGAGCATCGCCAGGGTCGCGGGCCGGATGCCCGAGGCGCCCTGCGCCAGGCTCGCCAGCTTGAGCGCCATCATCAGCCGCACGACCCGCACCGGCATCGGCTCGCCGACGCCCGCGGCATGCGACAGCACGATGTTGCGCTGGAGCGTGCGCAGGTCGGCGTCCTCGATCCGGACGCTGGCGAGCTTGCCGAAGCCGGTGTTGATGCCGTAGACCGGCGCGCCCGCCGCGAGGATGCGCCGCACCGCGTCGGCGCTCGCGGCCACGCGGTCGGCGCCGCCCTGATCGAGCGCGACCGGCGCCCCGGCGAGGATGGCGCGCCAGTCGCCGAGCGACACCCGTCCAGGCTTCAGGATCACCGCCATGCACCGCCTCCGTTGCGACACCCGCCCCCCGCGGCGGCGTCCGAGCCCATCGTAGCCGACCCGATGCGCGCGGTATGCTGGCCCACCGGGAATCCACCGATGTCCGCCCTGATCGCGATGTGGATGATGTGGCTCGCCGTGCTCGTCCCGCCGGCCGGGCCGCCCACCGCGGACCCCTCGCGCGCCGAATTGGTGCTGGTCGAGGGGCTCGGGCCGACCCGGCTCGAGGGCTTCGACTGCACGACGATCGCCCGCAGCACCACGGTCGGCCGACTGTGCCACGACTCCGAACGCCAGCTCGCCCTCGCCGAGATCGGGGGCCGATTCCGACCCTTCTGTGACGTCGACCGCGCCCTGCTCGAGGCCTGGCTGGCCGCGCCTTCCATGGGGCGCTTCCTGGCCGAGCGCCTCGCCACCGGTCACCGTTGCGACTAAGCCCTAGGCATGAGACGGATCACGGTTCGAAACCCCCCTGACACCCGCAGGGTATCTCCAGGTGCTACCCTTGTGGGCTAAGTTTCCATGAAACCTTTCAGACACATTTCGATATGACGACGACGACGAAGCGGCAGGAACCGGCGACGACGGCGACCCCGGCGCGCCGGGGACGTCCCCCGAAGCGGGTCTACATCAATGTCCTCGTCAAGGCGACCACCCGGGAAGGCCTGACCCGGATGAAGGCGAGCGAGAACCTGCCCAGCCAGGGCGAGGTGATCGACATGCTCGTCGCCCAGGCGCTGGCGCAGAAGCCCAAGCGCGGGGAGTGAGGCCGCAGCGCGGCGCTCAGCGCCGCGCGTCGCGCAGGAAGCCGAGCAGGAGGCGGACGACGGCCTCGGGCTGCTCCTGCTGCACCCAGTGCCCGGCGCCCTCGACGAGCTCGCACGCGAGCAGCCGGGAGAACCCGCGCGTGCCCATCGACTCGAACTCGCCCGGCTTCTGGTGGATGCCCCAGTCGCTGGCACCGGCCACGAACATCGCGGGCACGTCGATCCGGCGCCCCGCCCAGGTCTGCTGCTCGGCGAGGAAGCGCCCGGAGGTCCCGCAGCGGTACCACTGCAGGCCGCCCTGGAAGCCCGCTCGCGCGTACTCGCCGGCGTAGACGGCGAGCGCCTCGTCGGGCAGCCAGCGGCAGGCGGCGACCTCGGCCGCGGAGGGCCGGTCGGCGGCCACCGACGCGGGCATGTCCGCATCGAGGTCCATCACGTAGTAGGTGGGCAGCTTCGCGAGCTCCTCGGCCTCCCAGGCGCGCAGCGGATGCGGCCGGTTCGAGGCGAGGTCCGCGCTCTTGGCGTGGTAGTAGTCGCGCAGGAAGGCCTGCAGCCCATGGGGCGCGCCGAGCATGTCGGCCTCGGCCGCGGGCGTCGAGTAGTACCACTGGTAGTGCTTGCGCGGCCGCGGCAGTGCGGCCAGTGCGGCCAGCGCGAGCGACGCATCGCGCGGCGCACGCTCCCCGCCCAGCGGCGGCAGCGTCGGCGGCCCGCCGAAGGGCGCGCTCATCGTGACCACCGCGCGGAACACGTCGGGTCGCATCAGCGCGCACCAGGCCGCCACCGGCGAGCCGAAGTCGTGCCCGATCACCGCGTCGACGTGCCGGCGGCCGAGCGCCGCGACCAGCCCCAGCGCATCGCGCACCAGGTTCGCCATCCGGAACTCGGCGAGATCGGCGTCGTAGCCGCGCGTCCAGCCGGTGGTACGGCCGTAGCCGCGCTGGTCGGGCGCGACCACGTGCCAGCCGGCGTCGGCGAGCGCCGGCATCACCGCCCGCCAGCTGTACGCAAGCTCGGGGAAGCCGTGCAGCAGCAGCAGCATCGGCGCGTCCGGCCGGTCGTGACCGGCCTCGAGCACGTGCATGCGCAGGCCGTTGACGCCGTCGATGAAGCGCGCCCGGATGCCCGGCGGCAGGAGCGCCGCGTCGAGCGGGGGCAGCATCCCGTCCGGCTCCGTCGAAATCGGGTTCATGACTCGACCCTCCTCGAGGTCTTGGGATCGAACCAGTGCAGCTGGGCCGGCGCAGCGGCCACCCCGACGGTCTGGCCGGCCGTCGGTGGCACCGCCGTGCCTTCGATCCTGACGGTGATCGCCGCCTCGCCGATGCGGCCGTGAACCAGCCGCTCGGCGCCCAGCATCTCGACCAGCTCGACGCGCATCGGCCAGCCCCCCGGCTCGAGCGACAGGTGCTCGGGACGCACGCCCAGCACCAGTTCGCCGGCGCGCGGCGCACCCGTCGGCAGCGCGATGACCGCGCCGGGCAGCTCGAAGCGCGTGCCCTCGGCCTGCCCGGTCACGAGGTTCATCGGCGGCGAGCCGATGAAGCCGGCGACGAAGA
>JAIYAG010000203.1 GCA_027489195.1 Burkholderiales bacterium
CGCACCGAGACGGGCAAGCTGCAGCGCTTCGCCCTGCGCAAGCTGGCCATGGACGAGGCAAGCGGCGCAACGCCGATGGCTGAGGCGGACAACCGGAAAGCATCATGAGCGACAGCATCGTGCGGGCCCTCTGGGCCGAAGTCGGCAAGGCCGACAACCTCACCGTCCTCGACAACGTGCTGATCGGCGTCGAGCCGTGGTGGCGGCCGGTGTCGCGGCGCGCGGCGGCCCGCGCCAAGCTGGTCGGCCTCGCCGAGCGCTTCGGCCTGACGGTCGATGCCGACGCGCGGGTCGGTGACCTGTCGATCGGCGAGAAGCAGCGCGTCGAGATCCTCAAGGCGCTGTACCGCGATGCGCGGATCCTGATCCTCGACGAGCCGACCGCGGTGCTCACGCCCCAGGAGAGCGAGCGGCTGTTCGCGACCTTGCGTGCCTTCGTCGCGGCCGGCCTGTCGATCGTCTTCATCTCGCACAAGCTCGGCGAGGTGCTGGCCGCGAGCCACCGCGTCGCCGTGCTGCGCCAGGGACGGCTGGAGGCGGTGCTGCCGGCCGCGGGCACCGACGCCTCGGCGCTCGCGCGGCTGATGGTGGGGCGCGAGGTCGCGCAGCCGGTGCGTGCGGCGCGCGTGCGCCGGCCCGACGATGCCGCGGCGCCGCCGGTGCTGTCGCTGCGCGAGGTCGATGCCGCCGAGGGCGCGCGCACGCTGCTGCACCAGGTGTCGCTCGAGCTGCGCCCGGGCGAGATCGTCGCGATCGCCGGCGTCGCCGGCAACGGCCAGCAGCCGCTCGCCGAGCTGCTCTGTGGCCTGCGCGCGCCCTCCTCGGGCGCGCTGCGGGTGGCCGGTGCGCCGATCGAGGCCAGCCCCGCGGCCTTCATCGCCGCGGGCGTCGGGCGTGTGCCCGAGGACCGCCACCACCTCGGCGCCATCGCCGAGGCGAGCGTCGCCGAGAATGCCGTCGCCGAGCACTACCGCTCGGCGCCCTACGCGCGCGGCGGCTGGTGGGTGCAGCGTGGCCCGATCCGAGAGGCGGCGGCGCGCATCGTCGCCGACTACGACGTGCGCTGCCGCGGGCTCGACCAGCCGATCCGCCAGCTGTCCGGCGGCAACATGCAGAAGCTGATCCTCGGGCGGGTGCTCTCGCGCACGCCGCGCCTCATCGTCGCCGACCAGCCCACCTGGGGCCTCGACGTCGGTGCGGTCGCCTGGATCCATTCGAAGCTGCTCGCCGCCGCCGACGCGGGCGCAGGCATCGTGCTGATCTCCGAGGAGCTCGAAGAGATCCTCGCGCTCGCCGACCGCATCGCCGTGATCTCTCACGGCCGGCTGTCGGCGGCCCGGCCCGTCGCCGACTGGACGACCGCGACGCTCGGTCTCGCGATGATGGGTGCCGACGCGAAGGAGGGCGCCGATGCGGCTCGAGCGGCGTGAGACCGCCTCGCGCACCGCGATGGTCGTGGCACCGCTCGTCGCGGTCGCGGTCACGCTCGCGGTGTGTGCGCTGCTGGTCGCCTGGGCCGGCGCGCCGGTGGGCCGGACCTATGCGCTGCTCTTCGAGGGTGCCTTCGGCTCGCGCTTCGCGCTGACCGAGACCCTGACCCGCGCCACGCCGCTGATGCTCACCGGCCTCGCTGCCGCCGTGGCGTTCCGCGCGCGCTTCTGGAACATCGGCGCCGAAGGCCAGCTCTATCTCGGCGCCCTCGCCGCGGTCGCCGTCGGCGGGCTGCACGACGGCAGCGGCTTCGATGCGCCGCTGCCGCTGCTCTTCCTCGGCATGGTGGCGGCCGGCATGGCCGCGGGCGCCACGCTGGTCGCGGGCCCCGCGCTGCTGCGCAACCGCCTCGGCGTCGACGAGGTGGTGACCACGCTGCTGATGAACTTCATCGTGCTGCTGTTCGTCTCGTGGATGCTCGACGGCCCGATGAAGGATCCGGGCGCGATGGGCTGGCCGCAGTCGGTGGGGCTGAACCCGGAACTCGAGTTCACCCGTCTGCTCGAGAAGTCGCGCGTGCACGCCGGGCTGCTGTGGGCGGTGGGCCTGGCGGTGCTCGTCTGGGCGGTGCAGCGCTTCACCACCTGGGGCTTCGAGTGGCGCGCGGTCGGCGCCAGCCCCGAGGCCGCCCGCTTCGTCGGCGTGCCGGTCGACCGTGTGATGCTGCGGGCCGCGCTGCTGTCGGGCGCGCTCGCGGGTCTGGCCGGCGTCTCCGAGGTGGCGGGCCGTACCGGCTACGTGACGCTCGACATGTCGCCGGGCTACGGCTATGCCGGCATCGTCATCGCGATGCTGGCGGCGCTGCATCCGCTCGCGGTCATCGCGGCCGCGGTGTTCGTGGCCGGCATGCTGGTCGGCGCCGACAGCATGAGCCGCGAGGTCGCGGTGCCCAGCTACATCGCCGACGTCATCGTGTCGGTGTCGCTGCTCGCGATGCTGGTGGCGACCATGCTCGCGCAATACCGCATCCGGAGGCGCTGAGCATGCTGACCGACTTCGTCGACACGCTGCTGCAGGCGAACTTCTGGATCGCGGTGCTGCGCATCGCCACGCCCCTGGTGCTGGGCACGCTCGGCGTGCTGCTGTGCGAGCGGGCGGGCGTGCTCAACCTCGGCATCGAGGGGATCATGGTCGCGGGCGCGTTCGCCGGCTGGTTCGCCGCCTACCAGGGGGCAGGGCTGTGGGGCGGCGTGCTCGCGGCGGCGCTCGTCGGCGCGCTGCTCGGCGGCCTGCACGGCATCCTGACCGTGGTGCTCGCGCTGTCGCAGCATGTCTCCGGGCTCGGCATCACGCTGTTCGCCACCAGCCTGTCGTACTACGCGTATCGGGTCGGCTTCCCGAAGGTCACCACGCCGCCGACCGTCGAGCCCTTCACCGGCATCGGCGCACCCTTCGACGCGATCCCGCTCATCGGCCCGATCCTGGCCGCGCAGACGCCGCTCGCGCTGCTGGCCTTCGCGCTGGTGCCCGCGGTCGGCTGGCTGCTGTACCGCACGCCTGCGGGGCTGGCGCTCCGGATGGTCGGCGAGAACCCGGCCGCGGCCGAGAGTGCCGGCATCCCGGTGGCGGGCACGCGGATCGCCGCGATCGCCGCGGGCTCGGCGCTGATGGGCGTGGCTGGCGCGTTCCTGACGCTGGCCGCCTTCAATGCCTTCTTCTTCAACATGGTGAACGGCCGGGGCTGGGTGTGCGTGGCGCTGGTGGTGTTCGCCTCGTGGCGGCCCGGCAAGGCGCTGCTCGGCGCGCTGCTGTTCGCCGGCTTCGATGCGATGCAGCTGCGCCTGCAGCAGGGCGCCGGCAGCGAGGTGCCCTACCAGCTCTGGCTGATGGTGCCCTACCTGCTGTCGATCCTGGCGCTGGTGCTGGTCGCGCGCCGCGCCGCCTATCCGCAGGCCTTGATGAAGCCGTACCGCAAAGGGGAGCGCTGACCCATGTTCGACCTGATCGTCCGCAACGCCTCGCTGCCCGACGGGCGCACCGGCATCGACGTCGCGGTGCGCGGCGAGCGCATCGAGGCGCTCGAGCCGCACGCGGTGCTGGCCGGCGCGACCGCCGGCCGGGAGATCGACGCGACCGGGATGCTGCTCAGCCCGCCCTTCGTCGACGCGCACTTCCACATGGACGCGACCCTGTCGCTCGGCCTGCCGCGGCTGAACCAGTCGGGCACGCTGCTCGAGGGCATCGCGCTGTGGGGCGAGCTCAAGCCGCACCTGACCCAGGAGGCGATCGTCGAGCGTGCGCTCGCCTACTGCGACATGGCGGTGGCGCGCGGCCTCCTC
>JAIYAG010000226.1 GCA_027489195.1 Burkholderiales bacterium
CGAGGTCGATGCCGATGATCTTGCCCATGATTGCTGGATTCCTAGGAAGAGGATGTGGATGACTTGTGGATAAGTGGGCGCGGGAGCGTGCGAATCAAGCCCCGCCGCGGACGGTCACCAGCGCGGGGCGCAGGACACGGTCGTTGATCAGGTAGCCTTTCTGGAGCACCGAGACGACATGGTTGGCCGGCACGTCGCCCGCCGGGACCATCGAGATCGCCTGGTGGCGGTTCGGGTCGAACTTCTCGCCGACCGGATCGATCGCGAGCAGCTTGTGGCGATCGAAGGCGGCGGACAGCAGCCGCAGCGTCGCCTCGACGCCTTCGCGCAGGTTCTCGACGGTGGGCGTCTCGACCTTCAGCGCCATCTCGAGGCTGTCGCGCACCGGCAGCAGGCTCTCGGCGAAGCCCTCGTTCGCGTACTTGTGGGCGGCGGCGACGTCGAGCTGGCCGCGCTTGCGCAGGTTCTCCATCTCGGCGCGCGCCCGCAGCGCCATCTCGTGGTACTCGGCCGCCCGGGTCTCGGCCTCGACGAGGCGCTGCTCGGGCGACCCCTCGGCGCCATCGCCCGGCTCGGTCTCGGCCGGGTGCGCGGAGGCCGTGGCGCCCGGAGCGGGGCCGCCCTCGTGGGACGGGGCGTCGGTGCCGTGGGAGCGGCCGTTCGGGCCAGCGTCGGGTGCAGTGTTCGGGTCGGTCATCGTTTGTCGTTTTCGATCAAGGACTTGCGGGGGTTCGCAGGCGATGTCGGGGCGATTCCCAGGATTTCAAGAGGGCGATCGACATCGCCACGCGGATGTCACGCTTCGACGCGCTCTGGACATTGACGCGCGCGCGCGCGCCCGGCGATAGTCGGTGCCCCGCCGCCGATGGACGGCGGCCCGATCACGACACACCACACGGAGCACCGAGTCATGGGACTGCTGTCTTTCTTCAAGGATGCGGGCGAGAAGCTGTTCGGCAAGGGCACGGCGCAGGCGGCGCAGCAGGCGGCGGCGTCCGATCCGGCCAATGCCGAGAAGAAGGCCGCCGCCGACGGCGCGGCGGCGAAGGCGATCGAGGACTACATCCGCGCGATGAACCTCGATGCCACCGGGCTGATGGTCGAGTTCGACGGCGGCAGCAGCGCCGTGACCGTGCGCGGCATCGCCGCCGACCAGGCGACGCGGGAGAAGATCGTGCTGTGCTGCGGCAACGTCGCCGGCGTGGGCTCGGTCAACGACCAGCTCACCGTCGAGACCCCGGTCGAGGAGTCGAAGTACTACACGGTCAAGAGCGGCGACACGCTGTCGAAGGTGGCCAAGGAGTTCTACGGCAACGCGAACGCCTACATGCAGATCTTCGAGGCCAACAAGCCGATGCTGTCGCACCCGGACAAGATCTACCCGGGCCAGACGCTGCGGATTCCGCCCAAGGCCTGATCAGCGGACAGCCTGGGCCACCGCCTGCGGCGCGTCGAGCTGCACGTAGTGGCCCGCTCCCTCGACGAGGGACAGGGTCGCCCCGGGAAAGAGCGCCGCGAACGCCCGGGCGACCCCTGGATTCAGGAACGGATCCTCGACGCCGAACACCACGGCGACAGGCCGCCCGAATGCCGCGATCCGCGCCCGCTGCGCGTCCCGGGCCCGGACCTCGTGCCACAGGTGCGAGGTCGAACTGAAGAAGGCGGGGCGCATCGTCCCGGCTGACCGCGTCAGCCGCGGCACGAACTCGTCGCGGATCTGCGGGTCGACGAGGAACGCCGACAGCTGCCCGCTCACGCCGCTCCGGAAGCGCGACTCGGACTTCGATGCGGCCCAGGCGGCCAGATCGCGCACGACGCCCGTGCTCGCATAGAACTCGATCGCATCGGGCGCACGCAGCGTCGGCATGGGCAGGTAGTAGGTGTTCAGCAGCACGAGCCGGGCGACGCGCCCCGGGTTGTCCAGTGCCCAGTCGATGCCGGCCTGCCCCGAGAGATCGTGCACGACGAGCACCACCGGCCCCGTCACGAGCCGATCGACGACGGCCTGCAGGTCGATACGCTGACTCGAGACCGGGTAGTCCTGGCCCGGCGGCGTGTCCGAGTCGCCCCACCCGAGAAAGTCGAAGGTCAGCACGTGCCGGTCGGATCCGAGCAGCGGCACCACCCGATCGTACAGGTGCTGGTTGTCGGGGAAGCCGTGCATCATCACCACGGTCGGCTGCCTGCCGCGATGGGCCGCACCGAACTCGCGAACGCGAATCCCGTGCCCGTCCGGGCGGCGCACCGTCAGCGTCTCGTGCGGGTTCGCCGCATCGAAGCGCGCGATGCCGGCCTCGACCGCGGACCGGTCGCCGCCCGGCGCCGCACAGGCGGCGAGCCCGCTCAGCGCGAGTGCTGCCAGGAGCCTGCGCACGGCGGGCAGCGACACCGCCTCGCGCAGGATGGTGAGGCGATTCGTCGAACGACTGCCCTCACGGGACGGATGGGACACGGTTTGCATCGAGCTGCTCCTGCGGTGGCATCGTCGCGACCGAAGGGCGCGCGGCACGATTGGCACTGGGGCCATGCTAGGCGGATGGACGCGTCACGACCATGTGGGTCCGGCTACCATCACTCCGAACCGGAGGTTCGCAATGACGGGGAATCGATGAAGACGCTGCGCGGCATCGCGAGCTTCGTGGCGGTCGCCCAGACCGGCAGCTTCACGGCTGCGGCGCGCAGCGAAGGCATCAGCGCCGTCGCGGTCGGCAAGAACGTCTCGACGCTGGAGCGGCACCTGGGGGTGAGGCTCGTGCAGCGGAGCACGCGGCGCATCGCGCTCACGCCGGAGGGCGTCGCGTTCCACCTCCGATGCGCCGGCCCGCTGCGCGAGCTAGAAGCCGCGCAGTCGCAGGCGCAGGGCAGCACCGGCGCGCTGTCGGGGCTGATCCGCGTCACCTGCGTCTCACCGATCGCGACCGGCTATCTCCTGCCCCTGCTCGGCGACTTCAGGGCGCGTCATCCGGGTGTCCGGGTGGATCTGCACCTCGACGACGCGGTGAACGACCTGATCGAGCACGGCTACGACGTGGCCGTCCGCGTCGGCCCGCTGCCGGACAGCAGCCTGGTCTCACGGCCCGTCGCCGCGCTCCCGTTCGTGCTGTGCGCGAGCCCCGGGTACCTGGCGGCGCACGGCGCACCCGCGACGCTCGACGCACTCGCCGGACACGAATGCATCCGGATCCACCGGCCCGGACGCAAGGCGCCCTTCCCCTGGTTCGTCGCCGGTCTCGACCCGGCACGCTCCCAGCGGCTCGACGGGGGCGTCGCGGTCAGCGACTTCGAGGCATCGCTCGCCGCCGCCGAGCATGGGCTGGGGATCGCGTGCCTGCCGCTGGCACTCGCGCTCGAGGCGATCCGTGCCGGCCGCCTGCACGTCGTGCTGCCCGCGCACGTCGATGCGAGCCTGACGCTGTGCCTGCACTACCCGAGCCGCCGCAACCTGCCGGCCCGCACGCGAGCGTTCATCGAGTTCGTCTCGGATCGGCTGGGTGCGCAGCGCGACCTGACGACGCCGCACGCGCTGCTGCTCGCTCCGTTCGCCTAGGCGTCGGCCTCAGACCGGTGCCCGCCGCAGGTGCCAGTCCGTCACCCCCTGCACCGCCCGTCCCGCACGCACCAGCAGGTCCTCGCGCAGCCCGGCTGCCACGAGCTGCACCGCCACCGGCAGACCGGCCGGCGTGACGCCCGCCGGCAGGGTGATCGTCGGCTGCCCGGTCATGTCGGACGGCGCGCTGAAGCGCTGCAGCCAGA
>JAIYAG010000230.1 GCA_027489195.1 Burkholderiales bacterium
AGGCGGCCCGGGTCTTCTTCGCGCTGCCCGAGGCCGACAAGCTGCGCGTCGCCAAGGCCCGCTCGAGCTGCAACCGCGGCTACGAGCCGCTGGGCGGCCAGACGCTGCAGGCCGGTGCGCTGCCCGACCTGAAGGAGGGCTTCTACATCGGCCGCGACCTGCCGCCGGACGATCCGGCGGTGCTCGCCGGCCGCTTCAACCACGGACCGAACCAGTGGCCGGACGCGCCGCCCGGCTTTCGCGACACGATGCAGGCCTACTTCGACGCGATGCTCGCGCTCGCGCGCACCACGATGCGCGGGCTGGCGCTGTCGCTGTCGCTCGACGAGCATCGCTTCGACCGCTTCTGCGAGGTGCCGATCGCGCTGCTGCGCCCGCTGCACTATCCGCCGCAGCCGCCCGCCGCGTCCGATGCGCAGCTCGGCGCCGGCGCCCACACCGACTTCGGCGGCATCACGCTGCTGATGCAGGACGAGGTCGGCGGCCTGCAGGTCCTCGATCGCGACACCGGCGCCTGGTTCGACGCGCCGCCCGTGCCGGACACCTTCGTGGTGAACCTCGGCGACATGATGGCGCGCTGGACCAACGACCGGTACCGCTCGACGCTGCACCGGGTGATCAACCGCTCGGGGCGCGAGCGCTACTCGGTGCCCTTCTTCCTCACCGGCAATCCGGACGAGCGCGTCGAGGCGCTGCCCGGCACCGTGGATGCGTCGAACCCGGCGCGCTATCCGCCGGTGACGGTCGAGGCGCACATCCGGGAGATGTACCGGCGCACGTATGGGTGAGGGCAGGGGCTGCGGCGGACCGGGCGAAGGCGGCGGGCCGGTGCCGGCGCTGCCGCCGCCCCATGCGGTCCTCGTGCACGGCGCCTGGCAGGGCGGGTGAGCGTGGGACGCGTTCGCGCCGCTGCTGCGCGCCCGCGGGCTGACGGTCGAGCCGATCGACCTGCCGGGCGCACGCGGCGAGCGCCCCGACGTCCGCTTCGACGAGCAGGTCGACGCGCTCGTGGCGCGGATCGACGCGGTGCCCGCCGGCGTGCCGGTGCTGCTGCTCGCGCACTCCGGCGGCGCGGTCGTCGCCTCGCAGGCCGCCGAGCGGCGCGCGCCGCGGATCGCGCTGCTCGCGATGCTCGCCGGCATCATGCTGCCCTCGGGCAGGTCGCTCGCCGAGGTGATCGCCGCGATGGTGGCGGAGGGCCATGCGCCCGAGGCGCTCGCCGGCATCCGGCCGCACCTGCTCTGGTCGGACGACGGGCGGGTCTCGCGCGTGCCAGCGCAGGCCGCCGTCGACGTGTTCCTGCAGGACTGCCCACCGGGCCTCGCCCGCGCGGTGGCGGCGCGGCTGGTGCCGCAGTCGGAGGCCGCGCGGGCCGGCGTGCCCGTGCTCACCGCTGCGGCCTGGGGCCGCGTGCCGCGGCTCTACGTCGAGGCGCTGCGCGACCGCTCGATCGTGCCCGCGGTGCAGCGGCGCCTGCAGGCGCTGTCGCCGGGCGCGCGCGTGCTGTCGATCGATGCGGGCCATGCCCCGCAGGTGTCCCGCCCGCGCGAGCTCGACGCGCTGCTCGGCCCCGAGTTCGCCGAGGCGGCCTCGCGCTGGTGCGGACGTGCCTCGCACCGGTGCGCCGACGCCCCGTCTCGCGATGGCACGTGAATTGCACGCCCCGGGGGTCCGCGCGATCACCGCCGCGTGCCCGCCCCCTTCCCCGAGGATCCCACCGATGCGCCGCCTCCCCTTCCTGCGACTCGCCGCCGCGTCGCTCGCCAGCCTGCTGGTGAGCACCGCGTCCGCCCAGGACAAGCTGACCTTCCTGATCGACTGGCTGCCCGCGGGCGACAAGGCCGTGCCCTACCTCGGCGTCAAGGGCGGCTTCTTCGCGGCCGAGAACCTCGAGGTCACCGTGCAGTCGGCGCGCGGCTCGAGCGAGGTCGTCACGCGCCTGGCCACCGGCGCGGCCGACCTCGGCACCGGCGGCATCGCGGCACTCTTCCAGGCGCGTGCCAGCGGCGCGGTGCCGGTCAAGGCGCTGCTGCCGATCTACACGCAGCAGCCCGATGCGATCTTCACCACCAAGGGCAGCGGCATCGAGGCGCTCGGCGACGTCGTCGGCAAGCGCGTGGCGACCGCCTCGGCGTCCTCGTCGAACGTCACCTGGCCGCTGGTGCTGCAGCAGAACAAGATCGATCCGGCCGCGGTCAGCCTGCTGCGCGTGGACCCGGGCGCGCTCGCGCCGATGCTCGCCAGCGGGCAGGTCGCCGCGACCATCAACTGGACCACCGTCGCGCCGGGCTTCGAGAAGACCCTCAAGGAGGCCGGCAAGGAGCTGGTCATCATCCCGTGGTCGAAGTACGGCTACGACGGCTACGGACTGTCGCTGTTCGCCTCCGAGAAGATGCTCAAGGAGCGGCCCGAGGTGGTGCGCCGCTTCGTGCGCGCCTACCAGAAGGCGAGCGAGGCCGCGCTGGCCAATCCGAAGGCCGCCGCCGAGGCGCTCAAGTCGATGGTGCCCGAGGTCGACGTCGCGGTCGCGACCGCGCAGTTCGAGGCCTCGCGCGGGCTGATGGTCAATGCGGTCACGCAGAAGGACGGCTTCGGTCGCTTCGAGCCTTCGCGTGTGGCCAAGACCTGGGAGTGGGTGTCGAAGTCGATGAGCCTGCCGCTCGACAAGATCGATCCGGCGGCCGCGATCGACACCGGCTTCGTGGCGAAGTGAGCGAGGGCGCGCGCCGGCCGGTCGTGCCCCCGGGCAGCGCCAGCCGCCCGGTCGTCCGCTTCGAGCGCGTCTCCCAGCGCTTCGCCGGCGCCCCGGGCACGCCGCCGGTGGTGGCGCTCGACGACCTGTCGCTCGATCTCGCGCGCCACGAGTTCGTCGCGGTGCTCGGGCCCTCGGGCTGCGGCAAGTCGACCCTGCTGCGGCTGGTCGCCGGGCTGCTGGCGCCCAGCGCCGGCCGCGTCGAGGTGCATGCGATGCCGGTGGTCGAGCCGCGCGACGACACCGGCATCGTGTTCCAGCGTCCGACGCTGCTGCCCTGGCACGACGTGCTCGGCAACGTCACCTTCCCGGCCCGCCACAAGACCGGCGGCGTCACCCCCGCGCACACCGCGCGGGCGCTCGAGCTGCTCGCGCTGGTCGGGCTGTCCGACTTCGCGCACCGACGTCCCGACGAGCTGTCGGGCGGCATGCAGCAGCGCGTGGGCATCGCGCGCGCGCTGCTGCTCGACCCCGACATCCTGCTGATGGACGAGCCGTTCTCGGCGCTCGACGCGCTGACCCGCGACGAGATGAGCTTCGAGCTGCTGCGCATCTGGACCGAGCGGCCCAAGACCGTGCTGTTCATCACCCACTCGATCGCCGAGGCCCTGCTGCTCGCCGACCGGATCGTGGTGATGACCCCGCGCCCGGGCCGCATCCGCGAGATCATCGAGGTCGGCCTGCCGCGGCCGCGCACGATGGACACGCTCGCGCATCCGCGCTTCCACGAGCTGTCGGCGCACATCCGCGGCCAGCTGTTCAGCCGGCCGGTGCCCGCATGAGCGCGGTGGTGCCGCCGGTGCAGGGGCGTGCCGCGGCCGAGGCGCCGCGCGTCCCGTGGGGCGTGACCGTGGTGGCGCCCGCCACCGAGCCGCCGATCGCGTCGGCGCCCGCCGTC
>JAIYAG010000234.1 GCA_027489195.1 Burkholderiales bacterium
CCAGCGAGCGGTGCTTGGCCCGCGAGAGCTCGAGGCGGCGCTTGACGCGCGGCAGGGTCAGGGCGAGCGCGCCGAGCGCGAGCGCGGAGAGTGCGTAGGTGTCTTCCATGCCGATGCCGTCGTGGTGTCGGCTCCTGTCTACCCGTTCCGATTGACACGATCATGACCTTGCGTGCGCTGCGAGCGTTCTTCATGCAGGAAGACCTCAACTTCCTCCTCACCAACCGCGTGCCGCGGATCGCGCTGACCCGTGCGATGGGGCGGTTCAGCCGGATCCGAAATCCGTGGCTGTGCCGCGCGTCGATCGCGGTCTGGCGGCTGTTCACCGACCTCGACTTGAGCGACGCGGCACCGGTCAGGTACCTCAGCCTGCACGACTGCTTCACGCGCGAGCTGGTGCCGGGTGCCCGGCCCTTCGATCCCGACCCCGCGGTGCTGGCGAGTCCGTCGGACGGCATCGTCGGCGAGTGCGGCCGCGTGGTCGACGGCAGGGTGTACCAGGCCAAGGGCTACCCCTACTCGATCGAGGAGCTGTTCGGCCCGACCCAGGACACGCGTGCGTTCCGCGACGGCTGCTACGTGACGCTGCGACTGACCTCGGCCATGTACCACCGCTTCCACGCGCCGCACGACTGCACGATCGAGCATGTCACCTACCTGAGCGGCGACACCTGGAACGTGAACCCGATCGCGCTCGCACGCGTCGAGCGGCTGTTCTGCCGAAACGAGCGCGCGGTGCTGCGGGCGAGGCTGCACGCAGGCGGGCATCCGATCGCGCTGGTGCCGGTCGCGGCGATCCTGGTCGCCTCGATCCGGCTGCGGTTCCTCGACCTGCGTCTGCACCTGCGCTACCAGGGGCCCGACGAGATCGCCTGCAAGGCGCCCGTGGCGAAGGGCGAGGAGCTCGGCGGCTTCGAGCATGGCTCGACGATCATCGTGTTCGCCCCGCGCGGCTTCGAGCCGTGTGCGGGAGTCGAGCCGGGTGCGCGCATCCGCGCGGGTCGGCCGCTGCTGCACCTGCCTGCGCTACCCTGACGGTCGTCCCGATCGAGGGTCGTCCAGGAGAGCCGTCTTGCTGCAGTCGCTCGCCCGCCGCCTGCCGTTCTACTACGGCTGGCTGCTCGTGGCCGTGGTCTTCGTGTCGATGGGCGTGGCGGTCAATGCGCGCACCGCGTTCTCGCTGCTCTATCCGCCGATCCTCGACGAGTTCGGCTGGGACCGCGCGGTGACCGCCGGCGTGTTCTCGTTCGGCTTCCTGGTGTCGGCCATCCTGAGCCCGCTGATCGGCCGCACGATGGACTCGCGCGGGCCGCGCTTCGTCTGCACGCTCGGCGTGGTCGCGACCGGCGCGGGCCTGCTGCTCGCCACGCTCACCAGCCAGCCCTGGCACCTGTACCTGACGCTCGGCGTGGGCGTCGGCGCGGGCAGCGTGATCCTCGGCTACTCGGGCCAGGCGCTGTGGCTGCCGGCGTGGTTCGTGAGGCGGCGCGGCCTGGCGCTCAGCCTCGCCTTCGCCGGTGTCGGCGCGGGCTCGATCCTGCTGCTGCCGCTGATGCAGACGATGATCGAGCGCCACGGCTGGCGCACCGCCTGCATCGGCCTGGGCATCGTCACGCTGGTGGTGCTGGCGCCGCTGAACCTGCTGCTGCGCCGTCGCCCCGAGGACCTCGGGCTGCGGCCCGACGGCGACGCCGCGCCCCTGCCTGGCGCCGGTCCGGCACGGCGTTCCAACATCGTCGACGCGGCCTGGGCCGCGACCGACTGGACGCTGGCGCGCGCGCTGCGCACGGCCCGCTTCTGGTGGCTGGCGCTCGGCTACTTCACCGGGCTGCTCGCCTGGTACCTGGTGCAGGTCCACCAGACCAAGTACCTGCTCGAGGTCGGCTTCAGCGCACACGAGGCGGCCTGGGCGCTGGGCGCGGTCAGCCTCGCCGGCGTGCCGGGGCAGATCGCGCTCGGGCAGCTGTCGGACCGCATCGGGCGCGAACCGGTGTGGGCGATCGGCAGCCTGGGCTTCGTGCTGACCTATGTCGCGCTGCTTGCGCTGCCCTCGCACCCCAGCCCGCTGCTGCTGTGGACGATGGTGATCGTGCAGGGTGCGCTGGGCTACGGCGTGACCTCGGTGTTCGGCGCGATGCCGGCCGAGATCTTCGAGGGCAAGCACTACGGCAGCATCTTCGGCGTGCTGTCGCTGTCCTCGATCGCCGGCGGCGCGACCGGGCCGTGGGTGGCCGGCGCCATCCACGATGCGACCGGCTCCTACGCGCCGGCCTTCTGGCTCGCGATCGGCGCATCGCTGCTGTCGATCGTCGCGGTCTGGCGCGCCTCGCCGGGGAAGGTGCGGGCGGTGGCGGGGCGGATCCGCCCGGCGTCCTAGGCCGGCACGCCCGCCGGGTGCAGCCGCGCCGTCTCGGACATGGCGCGCAGCATCGCGTCGCCGCTGGCGGCCACCGAGTGGCCGTCGCGCACCCGGGCGAGGCCCGCGAGCGACAGCGCGTCCCAGCGCGCCGCATCGCTGCGCAGCGTGCGCCAGGCTGCGACGAAGGCATCGGGCCCCGGGGCCACCAGTGCGTTCTCGCCGTCGACCAGGTCGTGGCAGGCGCCGCTCGAGATCACCGGCGTGCCGACGTTCCAGGCGTCGCCGATCAGGCCCCAGCTGTGTGTGCCGGAGGGGTTGTAGACGCACAGCGCCCCGCGGATCGCGGCCACCGCCTCCTCGCGCGGCAGCCGGTCCACGATCCGGCAGCGGGCCTCGCCCCAGCGGGCGAGCTGCGCGAGCGCGACGCGGCCGGCGTCGTCGGTGGCCGGGCCGATGATCGTGACGCGGGCCTGCGCTTCGATCGAGAGCAGCCGGTCGATCGACCGGGCCAGCACCGCCGCCCCCTTCCACCGCGCGAGCGCGCCGACATAGACGACGCGCCCGAGGTCGCGCACGCCGCGGCCCACCGGCACGAGGCCGTCGACCGGGGGATGCGGCCACGGCACGTACGCATAGCGTCCGCTGGGGTCCTGCTCGGCCCGCTCGCGCTCGCGGGGGTTCATCACCGCGACCCGCTCGAGGCGCCGTTCGAAGCGCGCGCGGTGCAGCCGCTGCCCGAGTTCGCGCAGCGGCGGCAGGCCGAGGTACTCGCGGCGGCGCAGCAGGTCCGGGTCGAACCACTGCTCGACGAACAGCAGCACCGGTGCGCCGGTCGCGGCACGCAGCGCCTGCGCGGGAGCGACCGCGGCCTCGGTGCCGGCGACGATCGCATCGGGCCGCAGGTCCGCCGCCCAGCGCATCAGCTCGGGGGCGTCGCGGTGCAGGCGCTCGACGCACGCATGCCGGCGGATCGACAGGCCGGGCATCCGTTCGTCGTTGGCGCCGGCGCGCGTCCCTTTGAGCAGATCGCTCGAGCCGGCGAGCACCCGCGCCTCGATCCGGCCGTCGCGCGCGAGCGCGCGCCAGACCATCGCGATCTCGTTGACGCGCGGATCGAAGGCCGGGAACAGCCCGACCACGCGCAGCGCGCGCGCCTCGGGCGCATGCGGTGCGCTGCGGTCCGTGCCGAGGGTCGTGCCAGGGGCGTCGCGCGTCGTCATCGGACGGGCGCGGCGGACACCGTGCGACGGGAGGCGGGGTCGCCGCGCGGGCGGATCGGCTGTGCGAGGGAGGTCATCGGCCTGGGCGGGTGAGTCGCACGCGCCGCGTGACCGGTCGGTCCGCGGGTCGGCAGCAAGACGTCGCACGGCGACCGCGTGGAAGCGGTCGCCTGCTTGTGCGCAGGAGAGGCAAGCTTCGAGCCCGCGGCGGGCGTCGTGTCGCGCGGCGGGGCGGCCGCGGCGCGTCGCCGGCCGCATCGCGCGGCCGGCCGGTCGTCAGCCCGGCGGGTCGCCGGCCTCGAAGGCGATCGTGCGGGGCTCGGCCAGCAGCCGGTCGGCCCACTTGCGGGCGACCTTCGCCATGCGCTCGGGCGCGACACCGAGCTGTGCCATCGCGACGCAGCCGTTGACCGACTCGAAGTACTCGGCGATCAGGCCGCCGCTCAGCCTGAAGCGGCTGATGCCGTCGATGACGACGCGCCGGCCTGCGAACTCGGGCACGGTCGACGTGAAGCTCGAGAGCGACCACGCGTAGCCGGTGTCGCCCGCGCAGACCGGGTCGTTCATCCGCCAGCGGTAGTCGGGGCCGGCGTCGCGCCGGAAGAGCTCGACCAGCATCCGTTCGATCTCGGCGCGGCCGACGTGCGGGCCGTACACGTAGTCGTGGTAGGTCGCGTCGGGCGTGAAGCAGGCGGCGAAGGCCGCGCCGTCACCGGCCTCGGCGGCGTCCATCATGCGGTCGAGCAGGCGGGAGAAGTCGGTGGCGTCCATGGCCGGATCGTAGCGCAGGGCGTGCGGGCGCAGCGAGCGGCGATGGGCGCCGCGCACCTGGTCAGCCTGCGTCGGACGCGCTCGCTCAGCCCGCGTCGGGCGGTCCGGCCACGACCGCATCGCCGACGCGCAGCCGGCCGCCGACCAGCACGCGCGCGGTCACGCCGCCGTGGCCGCGCATCGCGTTGTAGCCGCCCGCGCCCAGCACCTCTTCCATGCGCGAGCAGGGCTCGGCCGGACCGGTCACCTGCAGCACCACCTCGGCGCCGATGCGCAGCACCAGCGGCATGTCGGCGAACAGCGTGCGGGCGGCGAGCAGGTTCAGGCCGGCGACGACGAGGTTGCGCCGCAGCGCCTCGGGCGCGATGGCGTCGCGCCTCGCGAGCGCGGCGATCGCCGGCAGCTGCTCGGCCTGGATCAGCGTGACCTGACGCGCGCCGCCGCCGGGGACCCGTGATGTCCGGGCGCTCGCCCGGTCGCCGTCGAGGC
>JAIYAG010000611.1 GCA_027489195.1 Burkholderiales bacterium
CGAGACCGTGTCCGTCCCGCGCGCGCAGCGCGGCTTCACGCTGATCGAGCTGCTGGTGGCGCTGCTGGTCGCGGTGGTGCTGATCGGCATGGTCGCGGTCTCGGGCTCGCCCAATCCGGAGCGCGCGCTGCGCTTCGACGCCGAGCGGCTCGCGCAGCTGCTGTCGCTCGCCCGCGAGGAGTCGCAGCTGCGGGGCGCGCCGATCCGCTTCGAGAGCGGCTCGGAGGGCTATCGGTTCCTCATCTACAAGGACCGCCAGTGGCGCCCGATCACCGACGACGGCGATCTGCGCGCACGCCCCTGGCCGACCGAGACCCGCCTGCTCGTGGAGCGGGCCGACGGACGGCGGTCGCTGGACTTCGGACGCGATCTGGTCGAGCCGCCCTACCGGGTCGTGCTGCAGCGGCAGGGCGCCACGGTCGTCATCGTCGCCAACGGGCTGGGCAGCTTTGAAGTCCCCGAGTGAGGCCCGGTACGGTCGCGCGGCACGCGGCTTCACGCTGGTCGAGGTGCTGGTCGCGCTCACCATCGTCGCAGTGGCCCTGATCGCATCGCTGCGGGCGGTCGGCTCGATGGCCACGAGTGCGTACGACCTCAGGCAGCGCACGCTCGCGCAATGGAGCGCCGAGAACCGGCTCGCGCAGATCCGTGTCGAGAACGAGTGGCCGGCCCTCGGACGCCGCGCCTACGACTGCTCGCAGGCCGAGGCCCGGATGAACTGCGAGGAGGAGGTGTTCGCCACCCCCAACGCGCAGTTCCGCCGCATCGAGGTCAGCGTGTTCCCGATCGAGGGGCAGCGGGTGCGCCTGGCGCGGCTCGTCGGCTTCGCCACCACGTCGAGGGCGCCGTGAGACCGCGCATGCCGCGCATCGCAGGCCGTCGTGGCGCACGCGGCGCTCGCGGCTTCACGCTGATCGAGCTGCTGATCGCGGCCGCGCTGCTGGCGGTGCTCGCGGTGCTCTCCTGGCGCGGGCTCGATGCGGTGCTGGCTTCCCGGAAGCAGATCGTCGCGTCGTCCGACGAGCTGCGCGCCCTGATGGTCGCCTTCTCGCAGCTCGACGAGGACCTGCGGCGCTCGTGGCCGGTGCGGCTGCTGAAGCTGCCGACGCCCTCGATCGGCTTCACGGTCTCGGGCGAGCAGGCGGTCGCGACGCTGGAGCTGCTGCGCGAATCGGGCGCGGCGACCGAGGCGACGCAGCTGCAGCGAGTCGCCTGGCGGCTGCGCGACGGGCGCATCGAGCGCGGCTTCGGCGCCTGGAGCGCGGTGCCCGGCGCGGGGGCTGCGGCCGGGGCGGGGGCACTGCCCGCCGGCTTCGGCGCGGGGCAGGCGGGCGGCGGCCAGGGCGGCGGGCAGGGTGGCCTGGAGGCCGGTGCCGGCGGCCTGATCTGGCAGCCGGTACTGGTCGGCGTCGCGTCGCTGCAGATGCAGGGCTGGGTCGCCGGGCAGGGCTGGATCGCGGCCGAGTCGCTCGCGGGGCAGCTGCGCGGCGGCATGGACACGCCGGCGGGCGGTACCCCGACCGCGCCCGTCGTGGGCACCACGACCCCCCGCGTGACCGGGCTGCTGGTGCGGGTGGTCCGGACCGACGGCCGCGTGATGCAGCGCATCCTGCCGGTGACCGATTGAACCCGCGCCCCTCGCCCTCTGTCGTATCCCGCGCGGACCAGCGCGGCGCCGCGATCATCACTGCCATGCTGGTGGTGACGCTCGCCGCGGTCGTGGTCTCCAGCCTGTTCTGGCGCCAGCATGTCGCGGTGCGCTCGGTCGAGAACCGGCTCGCGCTCGCGCAGGCGCGCTGGATCGAGCGCGCGGCGCTCGACTGGGCCAAGGTCATCCTGCGCGCCGACGCGCGCGCCACCGGTACCGTCGATCACCTCGGCGAAGCCTGGGCGGTGCCGGTGCTCGACACCCGGATGGACGAGACCGTCACCGCGGGGGCCAAGCTCGACGAGGGCTCGACGCGCGCCGCGATGCTCGCCGGCCAGATCTACGATGCCCAGGCGCGCTTCAACATTTCGGCGCTGGTCGACGGGCGTGGCGCGGCCTCGGCCCCCCAGGTCAAGGCGCTGCGCAAGCTGCTGTCCCTGCTCGGCAAGCCGGAGTCCGCCGCCGATCCGATCGTCGCCCGCGTCGTGCAGGCCTCCGACACCATCGCCCCCGACGGCAAGGTGACGCCGGCCACGCGCGCGCCGCTGACCCGGCTCGCCGACCTGCTCGACGTGCCCAACCTCGACCCGTCGGTGGTCGCAGTGCTGCAGGCGCATGCGATCGTGCTGCCGTCGAACACCACGCGCATCAACCTGAACACCGCGGGGCCCGAGGTGCTGGCCGCCGCGATCGAGGGGCTCGACGTGTCCGGTGCGCGCCGCTTCGTGGCGAACCGCGAACGCGTGCCGGTCATCGACCTCGCGATGGCGGGAACGGCGTTCGGCAGCAACGTGACGCTCGATCCGGCCCTGCTGTCGGTCGGCTCGAGCTTCTTCCTCGTGAGCGGGGTGATACGCTACGACCGCGTCGAATCCCAGACCGAAACCTTGCTGCAGAGAAAGAACAACGACGTGGAAGTGATATGGCAGCTGCGCCTCTGAAGCGGGGCGAGGCCGTCGTCTGGCTGCCGCCGCGCAGCGAGGGCGAGCGGGCCTTCGGCACCGAGGCGAGGCTGCTCGCGATCCGCGGCGGCGGCCTGGCCAGCGGGCGCATCGAGCGGGTGTCGCTCGACGGGCTCCAGGGCACGAGCCAGGTGCGCCTGGTGTTCGATCCGCGCGACGTCGTGCTGCTCATGCCGCAGGTGCCGGCCCTGACCGGCACGCGGCTCGCGCAGGCGCTGCCCAACGTCGTCGAGGATGCGCTGCTGCAGGATGCGTCGGCCTGCGCGATCGTCGCCGGGCCGGTGCTCGCGGAGGGTCGCCGGCTCGTCGCGGTGCTCGACCGCGAATGGCTCGAGTTCACCGTCGGCGCGTTCGAGCGTCGCGGCATGCGGGTGCGGGCCGCCTGGTGCGCCCAGCTGGCGCTGCCGTGGTCGCCGCCGGCCTGGTCGCTCGCCTGCGTGCACGGCGGCCTGGCGCTGCGCACCGGCGAATCCGCCGGCATCGGCTGGATCGCCGGCGAGGACCCCGACTTCCGGACCGAGGCGATCGTGGCCGCCGTCGAGACCGTGCTCGCCAACGAGCTGCGCCCCGAGGCGATCGAGGCCTTCGTCGACGATGCCTCCTGGGGGCCGTCGCTCGAGCGTGCGGCGTCGCGACTCGGGCTGCCGGTGCGCGTCTCGGGGCTCGCCGCGCCGGCCGCGGGCAGCATCGACCTGCTCGCCGGCCGGGCGGCCGCGGGCCGGCGCATGATGGCCTCGTTCGATCCGCGCGCGTGGCGCGTGCCGGCGGCGCTGGCCGTGGCCTGCGTGGTGGCCGGGCTGGTCGGACTGAACCTGCACTGGGCGCAGATGGCCCGCGAGAAGGACACCATCCGTCGGTCGCTCGAGAGCACGTTCCGGAGCGCCTTCCCGCAGGCCCAGGTGGTGGTCGATCCGGTGCTGCAGATGAGCCGCCAGGTCGCCTCGCTGCGCGCGGGCAGCGGGCAGTCGGGGCCCGAGGACATGGCGCCGCTGCTGGCGCGCTTCGCGCAGGCGCTGGGCAGCAGCGGCATCGACGTGCTCGCGGGCCTGGAGTACCGCGAGGGCCGGCTCAAGGTCCGCTTCCAGCCGCAGCGCGTCGACGGCCGTGCCGCACGCGAGCAGCTGCGCGAGCAGTGCGCCCGCGCCGGCCTGAAGCTGCAGTTCGACAACGAGCGGGATCCGACGGCCACCGTCGGGCTCCAGACATGAGCGGGGTCGGCGAGGTGTTCGAGCAGGGCATGCGCCGCTGGGCCGCGCTGCAGCCGCGCGAGCGCCGCATCGTGGGCGTCGGCGGCGGTCTGCTCGTGCTGCTGCTCGCCTGGCTGCTGGCGTTCGAGCCGGCCTGGATCGGGCGCAAGAAGCTCGCCGCCGAGCTGCCCACGCTGCGCGGCCAGCTCGCGCAGATGGAGGGCCTGGCGGCCGAGGCGCGCAAGCTCTCGAGCCAGGCGCCGCAAGGGGCGGACACGCCGGCGCAGCTCAAGGTCGCGCTCGAGCAGTCGATCGAGGCGGCGGGGCTCAAGGGTGCCGTCTCGCAGATCACCGTCGCGGGTGACCTGATCGACCTGCGCTTCAAGGGTGTGCCCTTCGCGTCCTGGGTCGTGTGGTTCGACGGTGCGCTGCGCGAGACGCGGCTGCGCGCGGTCGACGTCGCCGTCGAGCGCGAGACCGCTCCGGGGATGGTCAGCGCAAGACTGACCCTCGAGGCGCAGAAGCGCGGCCCGTGATCAGGCCCCGGCTCGCTCCCGTCCACTCGAGCCGACGCGCCCGGGCGCAGGCCGGCGATCGCCCCGGCCTCGGCTGGCGCATCGCGATGGCGGCCTGCGGCCTGCTCGCGGCGCTCTCGGTCGTCCTCACGCAGGCGCCGGCGAGCTTCGCCGACCTGGCGCTGGCGCGCGCCACGCAGGGCCGCGTGCGGCTGGCCGAGGCGGTCGGGACCGTCTGGCAGGGGCGCGGGCGCATCGTGCTGGCCGACGTCCTCGAGGGGGGCGGCGAGCGCGCCGCGACGGCCACCGTGCCCGGCGTCGTGCTGCCGGGCACCTTCGGCTGGCGAGTCTCGCCCTGGCCGCTGCTGGTCGGCGTGCTCGATGCGCGGGTCGAGCACGACAGCATGCGCGAGCCGGTCCTGCTGACCGGTCGCATCGGCGAGCTGCGCGCCACGCCCGGATCGCTGAGCTTTCCTCCTGTTGCGCTCGATCGGCTCGGGTCGCCGTGGAATACAATTCGTCCGACCGGCGCGCTGACCTTGTCCTGGGACAGCGTGACCCTGCGCAGCGGGCGGTTCGACGGTCGTGCCACGATCGAGCTCCAGCAGGCCGCCTCCGCGCTCACCCCCGTGCGGCCGCTCGGCGCCTATCGCATCGAGGTGGTCGGCTCGGGCGCGCAGGCGCAGGTCAGGATGAATACACTCTCGGGGCCGCTGCGTCTGGAAGGCAGCGGCAGCTGGGATGCCAGATCGGGATTGCGGTTCACCGCCGAGGCACTGGCCGAAGGGCCGGAGCGGGTGAGGCTGCAGTCCCTGCTCGGGTTGCTCGGCCGCCGCGACGGCGAGCGCACGATCATCAAGATAGGAGCCTGAGCCTTGCGTCTCGTTCAGCTGCTGCGGCGTTTGCCGGCCCGGTTCGTGCACGTCTTCGTGCCCGGCCTGGTGCTGGGCGCGCTCGCGCTCGTGCAGTTCACCGGGACCGCGACGGCGCAATCCGCCCCGGGCGCCCGGCCCGCGGCCAACGCCCCGATCACGCTGAACTTCAAGGACGCGGACATCGATTCGGTGGTCGGTGCCTTCGGCCACCTGCTGAACCGGACCTTCGTGATCGATCCGCGCGTGCGCGGCAAGCTGACCCTCGAGACGCCGCGTCCGGTGCCGCCCTCGGTGGCCTACGAGCTCCTCCAGTCCTCGCTGAGGCTGCAGGGCTTCGCGATCGTCGAGACCGGGGCGATCGCCCGCGTGGTCCCCGAAGCCGACGCCAAGCTGCAGTCCGGGCCGGTCACGGCCGGACGCACCGGCCCGAGCGGCGGCGACAACGTGGTGACGCAGATCTTCCGGCTGACCTACGAGTCGGCGAGCAACCTCGTGCCGGTGCTGCGTCCGCTGATCTCGCCGAACAACACCATCGTCGCGTATCCGAACAACAACCAGCTGGTCATCACCGACTACGCGGCCAACCTGCAGCGGCTGGCGCGGATCATC
>JAIYAG010000364.1 GCA_027489195.1 Burkholderiales bacterium
ACGAGGCCCGGGCGCAGGTCGCACTCGACGAGGCGATGTCGCGGCCGTACGGACTCGGCACGGCGGACGTGGCCGACGGCTGGGGCAACGAGTGGCTGGGCGACTACGGCTCACCGGTGCGCGACCTGGCGATGGCGTATGCGCTGATGATGCGCCACCAGGCCGCCCACCCTCGGCGCGAGGCGCTGCTCGATGCGCTGGCCCGCAGCAGCGACCGGCGCCGCTACCTGTCGACCCAGGAGCGGCTCGCGCTCTTCATGGCGGCCCGTGCGGCCGGTGGCAGCGGGGCGCCGTGGAGCGCGACGCTGCAGGCCGCCGATGCCACGCAGACCCTGAGCGCCAGCCGTGGCGAGCAGCGCAGCTGGGATGCGGCGACGCTGCGTCGCGGCATCACGGTGACCAACACCTCGGCCGAGCCGCTGTTCGTCGAGCTGGCGGTGGCCGGGCATCCGGTCAAGGCGCCGGTGTCGGGCGACGACGCCATCGCCGTCGAGCGCGCCTGGTTCGCGGCCGACGGCAGCGCGCTGCCGGCGGGCCGCCCGCTGCGCACGGGCGAACTGCTGGTGGTGCGGCTGCGGGTGAAGGCGAAGCAGCGCATCCGCGACGGGCTCGTCGTCGACCGGATCCCGGCCGGCCTCGAGGTCGAGAACCGCAACCTGATGCAGGGGCCGGGCGCGGGCGAGTTCAAGGTCGACGGCGTGAATGTCGGCGAGGCGATGGCCGACGGCCGCATCCGCCACGTCGAGTTCCGCGACGACCGGTTCGTCGCCGCCGTCGAGCTCGACGGCTCGCGCCAGCAGCTCTTCTACACGGTGCGTGTCGTCACGCCGGGCCGCTACGTGGTGCCTGCGTCCTTCGCCGAAGACATGTACCGGCCCGAGCTGCGCGGCGTCGGGCGCGCGGAGCCGGACCTGCTCGTCGTCGACCCGCGCGCGCCCGCGGCGCGCTGAGTCGGCGGTCCGTGGCCATGCCGCCGCTCCGGTCGCTGCGCCCGGGTCGGACGCCGCGCCCGGGTTCGACCGCGAGTCCGACCCCGGGCACGACCCCGGGCACGACCCCGGGCACGACCCCGGGCACGACCCCGCGCCGTCGGCGCGCCGGCCTCGCACTGGGCGCGCTGGCGCTCGTCGCGCTCGCCATCCTGGCGCTCGACCGCGTCTTCCCGCTGCCCGCGGCGGCCCGCACGCCCGGCAGCGCGCCCGGCACGGTGATGGTGGTGGCGGCCGACGGCACGCCGCTGCGCGGGTGGGCGGGCTCGGACGGTGCACTGCGGCAGCCGGTGGCGCTGGACGCGGTGTCGCCGCTGTACCTGCAGGCGCTGCTGCAGGTGGAGGACCGCTGGTTCATGCGTCATCCGGGCGTGAACCCGCTCGCGATGGCGCGGGCCGCTTGGCAGTGGCTGCGGGCCGGGCGGGTGGTGTCGGGCGGCTCCACGCTGACGATGCAGGTCGCCCGCATCCTCGATCCGCCCGCGGGGTCCTCGCGCACCCTGGGTGCCAAGCTGCGGCAGATCGCCCGCGCGCTGCAGCTCGAGGCGCATCTCGACAAGCGCGAGATCCTCGCGCTGTACCTGAACCATGCGCCGATGGGCGGGCAGGTCGAGGGGGTGGAGGCGGCCGCGCGCGGCTATCTCGGCAAGTCCGCGCGCGAGCTGAGCCATGCCGAGGCGGCGCTGCTGGTGGCGCTGCCGCAGATGCCCTCCCGGCTGCGACCCGACCGGGCGCCGGCGGCCGCCCGGCAGGCGCGCGACCGGGTGCTCGAGCGGATGCGTGCGCGCGGCGCGTGGACGTCGGCCGAGGTGGCCGATGCGAAGCTCGAGGCGGTGTTCGCGCCGCCGCTGCGGGCCCGGTGGCTCGCGCCGCTGGCGGCCGAGCGGGTGCGTGCCGCGGATGCGGCGCTGCAGCCCGGTGCCGCCGCACGCGAGGGCCGAGTGCTGGCGACGACGATCGACGCCGGCGTGCAGGCGCAGCTCGAGCGGATGCTCCAGGACCGGCTGGCGATGCTGCCCCCGCAGGTCTCGGTCGCCGCCCTGGTCGTCGACAACCGCACGCTCGCGGTGCTCGGCTACGCCGGCTCGGCCGACTTCACCGACGCGGCGCGGGCCGCGCACGTCGACATGGTCCGCGCGCAGCGCTCGCCCGGCTCCACGCTCAAGCCGTTTCTCTACGCGATGGCGCTCGACGACGGGCTGGTGCACTCCGAGAGCCTGCTGATCGATGCGCCGCAGCGCTTCGGGGACTATGCGCCGGGCAACTTCCAGGCCGCCTTCGCCGGGGCGGTCAGCGTCAGCGAGGCGCTGCAGCGCTCGCTTAACGTGCCTGCGGTCGACCTGCTCGAGCGCATCGGGCCGGCGCGCTTCGCCGCCCGGCTGCGCGAGGGCGGCTTGCGCCTGCGGATGCCGGGCGGCGCCGAGCCCAACCTGAGCCTGGTGCTCGGCGGCGCGGGCACCACGCTCGAGGAACTCGTCGGGGCCTACACCGCGCTCGCACGCGGCGGCGTCGCGGGCCGCCCGCGGCTGGTGCCGCAGGCGCCGCTGGTCGAGTCCCGCCTGATGAGCGCCGGCGCCGCCTTCGTGGTCCGCGAGATCCTCGAGAGCGGCGGGCGTCCGGACGCGCCGTTTCGCGAGACCTCGCGACGGATCGCCTGGAAGACCGGCACGAGCTTCGGGTTTCGGGACGCCTGGGCGGTCGGGGTCACCGACCGTCACACCGTCGGCATCTGGGTCGGCCGCCCCGACGGCACGCCCAACCCCGGCCACTTCGGGGCGAACACCGCCGCGCCGATCGTCCACGACCTGATCGCCGCGCTCGGGCCCAGCGCGACGCAGCCGCGCACGGTGCCGACGGGTGTCGCGTCGACCGAGATCTGCTGGCCGCTCGGCGGGGCGGCCGCCGCCACGCCGCCTGCGCACTGCCGCGTGCGCCGTACCGCCTGGACGCTCGACGGCACGGCCCCGCCGACCCTGCCCGATCGCGTGCGCCCGGGCGGCCTGGTCGAGACCGCGTGGGTCGATCCGCGCACCGGCGAGCGCCTGCATGCCGGCTGCCTGCGGGACGGGCGGACGGCGCCGCGGGCCGAGCCGCTGGCCCGCTGGCCGGCGCTGCTCGAGCCCTGGATCGACGGCCGCTGGCGCGCCGAGCTCGAGACCCGGCCATGGGCCGCGGCCTGCACGCAGTCGGATCCGCGGCGTGCGCTGCGGGTGTCCGGCATCGAGCCCGGCAGCATCGCGCGGGCCGCCCCCGGGCGCAGCGAGGTGGTGCTGCAGTTGCGTGCGGTCGGCTCGCAGGAGGGCCTCACCTGGCTGCTCGACGGCACCTGGGTGGGCGACACGCCACCGCGCGCGCCGACGCTTCGACTGGTGCTGCGCACGGCGGGCGACCACGCCCTCACCGTGCTCGACGCGCAGGGCCGCTGGGACCGCGTCGCGTTCAGCGTGCGCTGAGCGGGCTCACCAGTTCGAGATCGACGCGTTCGCGTACGCGTAGCGGTTCGGCACGTCCAGGTTCGAGTACGAGAAGGACACGCTGACCTCGAGCGCGGTCACCTCGTGCCACCAGGCCAGAGGCAGGAACACCGTGTCGCCCGGGCCCGCGACCACCTCCAGGACAGGCACGCCCTCGGCGTCCGGATAGCGCGCGTAGTCGGGTGCCGACAGGTCGATCGGGCTGTAGTACTCGAAGTGGTTGTACAGGCGCGGCGTGTGCAGCGGCGACACGAAGCGCCAGCGCTTGCTGCCGACGATCTGCGTGTGGAACAGCATCAGCGTGTCGTGGTGCAGCGGCGTCACCGTGCCGGCCGGCCCGAGCCAGAACGAGGCCGAGTCGCCGAGTCGCGAGCGGTCGCACAGCGCCGGCAGCGTGCCGATGTCCTCGAGCAGCGGTGCGAACCCGGGCTGCCGGAGGATCTCGTTGTTGGCGGTCAGGTAGCTGTCGTTCGAGGGGCCGCCGTGCAGCACGCGGTCGATGAACTCGGCCAGGCGCACCGTGCGCCGGTGGGCGAGCTTGTTGCGTTCGTACTGGCGGTCCGCGTGGCGCTCGGCCTGGACCTCGACCTCGAGGTGTCCGAAGCGCCGGGCCAGTGCGTCGGGCTGCCAGCGCCGCATCGCGGGCCAGTCGTCGGCGATGCCCTCCAGCACCACCGGTCGGCAGCCGCGCACGTAGCGCTCGACGAAGGCCTCGCGCGATGGCTCGCGGATGCGCTCGACCGTGGTGTAGGCGGGGTCGAGCTCCCAGAGGCGCTGCAGGTTGCCGGCCACCGAGGCCAGCTTGGCGTGCAGCTGCTGGTGGCGACGCGCCGCGACGAAGATCGGATCGGCCTCGACCGCGCCGATCGCCATCCTGCAGGCTTCGGCGGGCAGTCCGGTCGCGGTCATGGTCTGCACCATCGATTCCGCCGAGCAGTTGCGCAGCCGCTGCTCGGCGATCCACTGCAGCCAGTCGGCGTCGATGCCGCGGCGCGGGCTCGCAGGCTCGGACGGGGCGTCGGGGTCGTGCGGCGGTCGGTCCATCGCGCTGAATCGAGGGTCGGGTGCAGGCCGGGGCAGACAGTGTCCCAGCACCGCGGGGGGCGCTTCAAGTCGCGCCCGACCGGCGGGCCCGGGGCGGTGCGGCGACACGCGGCGACACGCGGCGACACGGGGCGGCACGGGGCGGCACGGGGCGGCGAGGGCGGCTAGACTGCCAGCAGGCGCCTTGCGCGGTGCCCGATCCGAACGACAACGACGAGGAGACCCCGATGAACCGAACCCTGTTGCATGCGGCCGCCGCGAGCGCGCTGGCACTCGGCCTGGGCGGCTGTGCCGCCTTCGGCGGCGACGCCGGCTGGACCACGCTCGTCGATGGCGCGCGTGGCCTCGAGAACTTCGATCGCGTCGGCCCCGAGGCCGACTGGGCCGCGGTCGACGGTGCGATCCAGGCCACCCGCGGCGGCAAGGACCCGTCGTACCTCGTGTCGCGCCAGAGCTACCGGGATTTCGAGATGCGCGTGGAGTTCTGGGCCAGCGACGACGCCAACAGCGGCGTCTTCATGCGCTGCCGGGATCCGAAGGCGATCGGAGACGAGTCCTGCTACGAGGCGAACGTCTTCGATCAGCGCCCCGACCAGACCCATGCCACCGGCGCGATCGTCAAGGTCGCGGCCGTCGCCCAGCCCGCGCCGCGCGCCGGCGGCAAGTGGAACACCTTCGAGCTCAAGGCGCAGGGCACGCGTCTGGTGGTCGTGCTGAACGGCCAGAAGACGGTCGACGTGAACGATCCGAAGCTCGCCGCCGGGCCCTTCGCCCTGCAGTGGGGCCGAGGGACGGTGAAGTTCCGCAAGGTCCAGATCCGGCCGCTGTGACACCGGGCGCACCGCCGCCGCGCCCGCGCAGGGCGAAGCGGCGGTGCCCCATCGGAGCGAATCGACGGTGTATCGCGTGTTCTGGATCGAGTCCGATTCGGCCCGCAGCGAAGCGTTCCCCGCGGACGCGCTCGCGGCCGCACTCGCCTGCGCCGAGGGGCTCCGCGCCCGCCGTCGGAGGGGTGAAGCCGTATCGTTCGTGACGATCGCCTCCGAGGACCCCGGACAGGTCGGCGAGTCGGGCGCCGCCGACCCTCGAGCCGACTACGACTGGGTCAAGCGTCGGCCGCATCCCCGGCGCCGAGGCTGACCCGAACGGGCGAGCTGGACCGCGGGCGGACCGTTGTGATCCGCCGAACGGCTGCCTGCACTGGTGCGGACGGCCGCTCGAAGGGGGTCGAAGCGTAAGGGCATCGGGGTCGGCACGACACAGTCCGGTCGACACTATGGGGTGTCGGACACCTCGATCCGCCCCGGCCCAGAGCCCATGACCGCCTCCTCCCGACTTGCCGCAGCCCTGCTCGGCCCCGCACGCTTCCTGGTGTGGGGCTGGATGGTCGCGCTCGTGCTGCTGGCGGCG
>JAIYAG010000133.1 GCA_027489195.1 Burkholderiales bacterium
CTTCAAGATCATGCTGCGCAACCCGGAGCTCAAGGCGATCCTCGTCAACATCTTCGGCGGCATCATGAAGTGCGACACGATCGCCGAAGGCGTGATCACCGCGTCGCGCGCGGTCGGGCTGAAGGTGCCGCTGGTGGTCCGCATGAAGGGCACCAACGAGGACCTCGGCAAGAAGCTGCTCGCCGAGTCCGGTCTGCCGATCATCGCCGCCGACTCGATGGCCGAGGCCGCCGAGAAGGTCGTGGCCGCCGCGGCCAAGGCCTGACCCCCCCCATTCGGAGCGAATCGACATGTCGATCCTGGTCAACAAGAACACCAAGGTCATCACGCAGGGCATCACCGGCAAGACCGGTCAGTTCCACACGCGGATGTGCCGTGACTACGCCAACGGCAAGCACTGCTTCGTCGCCGGAGTGAACCCGAAGAAGGCCGGCGAGGACTTCGAGGGCATCCCGATCTTCGCGTCGGTCAAGGACGCGAAGCAGCAGACCGGCGCCAACGCGTCGGTGATCTACGTGCCGCCCCCCGGCGCCGCCGCGGCGATCTGGGAAGCGGTCGAGGCCGACCTCGACCTCGTCGTCTGCATCACCGAGGGCATCCCGGTGCGCGACATGATCGAGGTGCGCGACCGCATGCGCCGCGAGAACCGCAAGACGATCCTGCTCGGGCCGAACTGCCCCGGCGTGATCACGCCGGACGAGATCAAGATCGGCATCATGCCGGGTCATATCCACAAGAAGGGCCGCATCGGCGTGGTCTCGCGCTCGGGCACGCTGACCTACGAAGCGGTCGGCCAGCTGACCGAACTCGGTCTCGGCCAGTCGTCGGCGGTGGGCATCGGCGGCGATCCGGTGAACGGCCTGAAGCACATCGACGTGATGCGCATGTTCAACGACGATCCGGAGACGGACGCGGTGGTCATGATCGGCGAGATCGGCGGCTCCGACGAGGAGACGGCCGCGCTCTGGATCAAGGACAACATGAAGAAGCCGGTGGTCGGCTTCATCGCGGGCGTCACCGCGCCCCCGGGCAAGCGGATGGGCCACGCCGGCGCGATCATCTCGGGCGGCAAGGGCACGGCGCAGGAGAAGCTCGAAGTGATGGCGGCCTGCGGCATCACGGTCACGAAGAACCCGTCGGAAATGGGTCGGCTGCTCAAGGCCGCCATCTGACCGATACCGCGCACCGGCGGCCGCGGGCCGCCGGTGCGCGGCCCCCGACCCCCGAATCGGCGCCGAGACGCCGGTCGGGACGCCGGGACAGACACGAGAGACGACAGGTTTCGGAGGGGGAAGGGCGTGGACATCGCATCGCAGGCGTTCTGGCTGGCGCTCGGCCAGATCATCGTCGCCAACATCCTGCTGTCGGGCGACAACGCGGTCGTGATCGCGCTGGCGGCCCGATCGCTTCCGCCCAAGCAGCAGAAGCAGGCGATCATGATCGGCTCGGGGGCCGCGATCGTGATGCGGATCCTGCTGACGCTGGTGGCCGCGCAGCTGCTGCAGCTCCCCTGGCTCAAGCTGATCGGCGCGGCCCTGCTGCTGTACATCGGCGTGACGCTGCTGCTGCCCGAGGACGAGGAGGGCGACGGTCATGCGGACGGCAAGGGGTCGATGGCGGCGGCGGTCCGCACGATCCTGATCGCCGACCTGGTGATGAGCCTGGACAACGTGATCGCGGTGGCCGCTGCGGCCAAGGGCGACACCACGCTGCTGGTCCTGGGTCTGGCGATCAGCATCCCGCTGGTGATCTTCGGCAGCACGCTGCTGCTCAAGGTCATCGAGCGCTTCCCGATCATCGTCTGGCTGGGCGCAGCGCTCCTCGGCTTCATCGCGGGCGAGATCGCGCTGGCCGACCCGGCGATCCGCGACTGGATCGAGATCCAGGCCAACGCGATGGGCATGAGCGCCCACACGCTCGGCCAGCTGGCGGGCCTGATCGGTGCGGCAGGGGTCGTGCTGGTCGCGTGGACGGTCCTGAGGCGCCGCAAGGTGCCCGCGCTCTGACGCGCATCGGGCCCGGTCGCCGACCGGGCCCGGGTCGGCCCTGCGCGGCCCCGGGCGGGCCCTAGACGGCTCCGGCCGGGCCCTGCGCGGGTCCGCGCACAGCCGGCGCTTGCCGCCGGGCGGACGGGGCCACCCGTTCGTGATCCAGTTCCTTCGACCTCTCTGCCCGGGCCGATAGATTGCCCGCATGTCGGGAATCGCTCACGGACTCGAGGCACCGCTCTCGCGCGTGTCGGGGACGCTCGCCGAGGGACCGGAGGCCGCCGTTCCCTGGGCGATCGTCACCGACCCCGGACCTGCGCGCCGCCACAATGAAGACCGCTGCAGCGTCGATGCGACGCAGGGCGTCTTCGCGCTCGCCGACGGCATGGGCGGCTACAACGCCGGCGAGGTCGCCGCCGAGATCGCGGTGCGCACGGTGTCGCAGCTGCTCGGCGCGCTGCACGGCGCGGGCCTGTCCACGGACGACGCGCTGCAGCGCGCGGTGGCCGGCGCACATGCCGGCATCGTCGACTACGCCCATACCCGTCCCGAGTGTCTCGGCATGGCGACGACGCTGGTCGCCGCCTCGATCCGCGACGGCCGGCTGACGGTCGCGCACGTCGGCGACTCGCGGGCCTACCTGCTGCGCGCGGGCACGCTGCGCCGCCTGACGGTCGACCACTCGATCGGCCAGCGCATGCTCGACGAGGGCCGGCTGAGCGAGGCGCAGGTCCGCCGGCTGCCGTCGCGCGGCATCCTGACCCGCGCCCTCGGCATCGAGTCGGAGCCGCCGCGTGCGGACGTGGTCACGCTCGACTGGCTCGAGGGCGACCTGCTGCTGCTGGCGTCCGACGGCCTCACCGACTCCCTCGACGATGCCGCGCTGGTCGCGATGCTCGCGCGCCCGGCCGAGTCGCTCGCGGCGCGGGCGCGGGGCCTGGTCGCCTGCGCCCTCGAGCAGGGCTGCACCGACGACACGACGGTGCTGCTCGCCGGCGGCGAGCGCGTCGTGCCGCTGTCCCACTGAGCGGCCGCGGCCGCTCCGACTCACTTCGCCCCCCGGACCCCCATGCAGCAGCGCGAGACGGCGGCCGTTCCGAAGCTGGTGCTCAGCACCGGCGACCGGCTGCTGCGCCGGATCGTCATCGACAAGCCCCGGCTGACGATCGGGCGACGCCCGTTCAACGACCTGATGCTCGACGACCTGACGGTGTCCGGTGAGCACGCGGTGGTCCACACCGCGGCGGGGACCAGCACGATCCACGACCTGCGCAGCCGCAACGGCACGCTGGTCAACGGCGTGGCGGTCACGCAGCGCACGCTCGCCGACGGCGATCGCATCGACATCGGCATCTACCGGCTGCACTACGTGATCGAGCGCGAACCCGCCGAGGTCGCCGACGGGTCGATGCCGGATCGGGGCGTGGCGCCGACGCTGGCGGTGCTGGCCGGCCCCCAGGCCGGCGGCACGGTGCGGCTCGAGCGCCCGATCGTCAGCATCGCCGACGCGACCGGCCAGGTCGCGGTGGTCGCGCACCGCCGGACCGGATGGGTGATCACCCACCTCGAAGGGCCGAGCTGTCCGTCGGTGAACGGCGAGTCGATCGGCCTCACCTCGCATCCGCTGCGTCCCGACGACCTGATCGAGCTCGGCGGCACGATCTTCCGCTTCCAGCTCGACCCACCTCCCTGAGCCCGGGACCGTGGCGCTGCGCAACGTCCTCTCGATGCGAACGAGGCGGCTGGTCCTGGGCCTGGGGACGGTCGCGCTGGCGGTCGCCTGCGAGCTCGGGATGGTGTCGCTGCCGCTGGTCGACACGCTCGATCGCTACCTGTACGACACCCGGCTGAGGCTGCAGCCGGCGCGGCCGAACAACCGCGTGCTGATCGTCGACATCGACGAGCGCAGCCTGAGGGAGCAGGGCCGCTGGCCGTGGTCGCGCGAGACCCTCGCGAAGCTGACGACCACGATCGCGAAGGAAGGCGGGGCTCGCGCGGTCGGCTTCGACATGGTGTTCGCCGAGCCGCACGCCCAGCAGGATCCGCCGCTGATGCGGTCGCTGGGCGGCGCGCCCGTGGTCCTGGGCTACTACTTCTCCAGCGAGCTGGGCGCGGTCTCCACCGGCCTGCTGCCGCCCTCGGTGTGGCCGTCCACGGTGCTCCGCGAGCGCGGAATGTCGGTGACGGCCTGGAACGGCTACGGCGCCAACGTCGTGCCGCTGCAGCGCGCCGCGCGCAGCGCCGGCTTCTTCAACCCGGTGGTGGACCGCGACGGCGTGGTGCGGGCGCTGCCGCTGCTGGCCGAGTACAAGGGCCAGCTCTACGAGTCGCTCGCGGTGGCGATGCTGCGCGTCTACTTCGGCGACGCGCCGCTCACGCTGCGCTCGGACGGCCTGCACGCCGACAGCCTGAGCTTCGGGCCGGGCGGGGGCCTGGCGCGCGTGCCCATCTCCCAGGGGACGACCGCGCTGGTGCCGTTCCAGGGGCGGGGCGGGGCATCGTCCTCGCGCTTTCGATACGTGTCCGCGACCGACGTGCTCGATGGCCGCATCGAGCCGAGGCTCTTCCGCGATCGGATCGTGCTGATCGGCACCTCCGCACCGGGGCTGACCGACCTGCGCTCGACGCCGGTGAGCGAGGCCTATCCGGGCGTCGAGATCCACGCGTCGCTGATCGCGGGCGCGCTCGAGGGCACGATCCGCACCAAGCCCACCGAGGCGCCGGGCATCGCCGCGCTCGCCATCGCGGTGGTCGGCGGCCTGGCGGCCCTGGCGATGGCGAGCTCGGGCGTGCTCGGCATCGCGGCGACGACGATGGTCGGCCTGTCGACGATGTTCGCCTGGAACGCGATCGCCTACGCCAACCTCGGCTGGGTGATCCCGCTCGCCGCGGGCGTGCTCGCGATGGCGATGGTCGCGGCGATCAACCTGGTGGCGGGCTACGTGACCGAGGGCCGGTCGCGGCGCGCGGTGATCGGGCTGTTCGGGCAGTACGTCGCCCCCCAGCTCGTCGAGCGGATGGCGCATGATCCGGACAATGTCCCGCTCGAGAGCCGGAACAAGGAGCTGACCATCCTGTTCGCCGACATCCGAGGCTTCACGCGGATGGCCGAGAACATGGATCCGCAGCAGTTGCGCGACTACCTGAACCGGTTCCTCACCGCGATGACCGAGGTGATCCACGCCTACAACGGCACGGTCGACAAGTACATCGGCGATGCGGTGATGGCCTTCTGGGGCGCGCCGGTCGACGATCCGATGCACGCCGACCATGCGGTGGCCGCGGCGATCGCGATGCAGCGCGAGGTGGCCCGGCTCAACCGCGAGTTCGAGGCGCACGGCTGGCCGCCGCTGGTGGTCGGCATCGGCATCAACACCGGCGTGGTCAGGGTCGGCGACATGGGCTCGCGGCTGCGCCGCGCGTACACGGTGATCGGCGACGCGGTGAACCTCGCCTCGCGGCTCGAAGGCCTGTCGAAGAAGTTCGACCTGCCGATCGTGATCGGCGACGCCACGCGTCGTGCGGTCCGCGCGATCGCGCTGCAGTACGTCGCGCAGTCGGAGGTCTACGGCCGTACCGAGTCGGTGAAGGTCTGGCAGCCGGTGCCGCCGGACCCGATGGGCTATGCGCCGCCGCCGCTCGATGCGGCCGCGGCCGCGGCCGTCGCTGCGGCCTCCGTCGCGGCGGCGCCGCTGCCCGCGCCCAGCCGGGAGCCGATCGCATGAAGCTGCGCGTGCTCGGCTGCAGCGGCGGGATCGGCGCGCGGGCGCGCACGACCTCCTTCCTCGTCGACGAGGACATCCTCATCGACGCCGGTACCGGCGTGGAGGACCTGTCGGTCGAGGAACTCGAGCGGATCGACCATGTGTTCCTCACGCATTCGCACCTGGACCACGTGCTCGCGCTGCCGCTGCTGGTCGACTCGGTGGGCGCGCGACGCAGCCGCCCGATCGTCGTCCACGCGCTGCCCGAGACGATCGCGGCGCTGCGCCAGCACATCTTCAACTGGGTGATCTGGCCGGACTTCACCGAGATCCCGCACTACGACCGTCCCTGGATGGTCTTCGAGCCGATGGCGCTCGGCGCGACGGTGAGCGTCGGCGAACGCTCGATCCGCAGCATCCCGGCCAACCACACGGTGCCGGCCGTCGGCTTCCATGTGTTCGGTGCGACCGGCTCGCTGGTGTTCTCCGGCGACAGTTGGCCCACCGACGAGTTCTGGCGTGTCGTCAACGGCATCCGCGACCTGCGCCACCTGATCATCGAGACCGCGTTCTCCAACAAGGAGCGCGACCTCGCGATCATCGCGAAGCATCTGTATCCGATCGAGCTCGGCGAGCAACTGCAGCGGCTGCGCAGCGCCCCGCAGGTGCTGGTCACGCACCTCAAGCCCTCGGACGCGGACACCATCGCCCGCGAGATCCAGGCCTGGGCGGGCCGCTCGCAGCCCCGGCTGCTCGAACGCGGCCAGCTCCTCGAGTTCTGAACGGTGCCCGTCCGGGTGCCGCGAATCTTCCCCCCAAAAGATGCGAGAGGTCGCCGGTCGCCCGGCGGATCCGGCCGTTCACGCGCCGTTGCGACGAATTGCGGCGCACGCATGCCGCAGTTCGTGACGCATCGCGTCACCTGCGAATCGCGCGGGGTGACGGAACGCGTCACCCGGCCGACGCGCTGTTGCATCGCGTTTTGCCGCTCGTGGGCTCGCGCCGTCCGTCCGTCCCCCGTTGGCCGCGCAATGCGTGATGGATGTCACGCTGGCATGGAAGTGGCTCTAGTCCCTTCGTCCACCGCGGCGGTCGCGGTCAGGTACATCCCTAACGGAGCAGTCCAAATGATCAAGCAAGCGCAGAAAGGCTTCACCCTCATCGAACTGATGATCGTCGTGGCGATCATCGGCATCCTGGCCGCAGTGGCCATCCCGGCGTACCAGGACTACACGATCCGTGCGAAGGCGGCCGA
>JAIYAG010000356.1 GCA_027489195.1 Burkholderiales bacterium
CCCGCCTTCCCGTCGAAGCCGCTCGTCATCGTCGTGCCGGCCACGCCGGGCGGCATCCTCGACCTCTCCAGCCGGCTGATCGCCGGCGAGCTGTCCAAGCGCATCGGGCAGCCGGTCACCGTCGACAACAAGGCCGGCGGCGGCCAGGTGATCGGCATGCAGGCGATGCTGCGCGCCGAGCCCGACGGGCACACGATGGTGATGGGCAGCATCGGCCCGAACGCCGCCAACTACGCGATCTTCCAGAAGCTGCCGTACGCGCCCGCCGACTTCGCGCCGGTCGCGCACGTGGTGTCGATGCCGAACGTGCTGCTCGTGCATCCGTCGGTGCCGGCGAGCACCGTCGCCGAACTGGTCGCGCTCGCCAAGGCCAAACCGGGCTCGCTGTCGATCGCCTCCTCGGGCACCGCGACCTCGAGCCATCTGGCGGGCGAGATGCTGAAGATGCGCGCGGGCATCGACCTCGTCCACGTGCCGTACAAGGGCGCGGCGCCCGCGCTCACCGACCTGCTCGGCGGGCAGGTGCAGGTGATGGTCGACAACCTCGTGACGGCGCTGCCGCACGTGAACTCCGGAAAGCTGCGGGCGCTCGCGGTCACCACCGCGCAGCGCGCGGCCGAGCTGCCGGCCGTGCCGACCGTGGCCGAGTCCGGCTATCCGGGCTTCGAGGTCGTCGTGTGGGTGGGCCTGCTCACCTCGTCGAAGGTGCCGTCGCCGATCGTCGAGCGGCTGCACTCGGAGATCGCGCAGGTGCTGGCGATGCCCGACGTGCGCCGGCGCATGGCCGAGATGGGCGGCGCGAGCCTGCCGATGACGACCGCGCAGTTCGGCGCGTTCATCGCGGCCGAGACCGAGAAGTGGGGCGTGGTGGTGAGGCAGGCCGGGATCCGCGCGGAATGAGCGCGCCCGCGGCCGTCGCTGCCGTGGACGTGCTCGTCCGCCATGCGGCGGCGCGCCCGACGGCGATCGCGGCGGTCATGGCCGGCTCGGGCCGCTCGATCGACTGGCGCACGCTCGAGTCGCGCTCGCGGCGCATCGCGTGGCGGCTGGTCGAGGCGGGGCTGCGCCAGGGCGACGGCATCGCGATCCTCGCCGAGAACCGGCTCGAGTGGTTCGAGTGGATGTGGGCGGCGCGCCGCGCCGGCCTGTACTACACGACGCTGAGCACGCACTGGAAGGCCGACGAGGTGGCCTATGTGCTGCGAGACTGCGGCGCGAAGGCCCTGTTCGTGACCGGTGAGACGGTGCCGGTCGCGGCGCAGGCGGTGGCCGCGATGGCTGCGGCACCGGCAGGCGCTGCCGCGACGCAGGGCGTGCCGGCCGCCTCGCCCGCAGGCCTGCTGCGCATCGCCGCCGACGGCGCCGCGCCTGGGTTCGAGGACCTCGAGACCTGGCTCGCCGCGGCGCCTGCGGACGCCACCCTGCCGGCGCGCCTCGAGGGCGCCGACTTCCTCTACTCGTCGGGCACGACCGGCCGCCCGAAGGGCATCCGCCGCCCGCTCGAGCAGCTCGCCTCGGTCGACCTGCAGCGCGGCGACCTCGCCTGGAAGCGCTTCGACGCCGATGCGATCTACCTGTCGACCGCGCCGATGTACCACTCGGCACCGGTGCGCTGGACGATGCAGGCGCTGCGCGGCGGCGCCTGCTGCGTGGTGATGGAGCGCTTCGACGCCGAGGCCGCGCTGGCCGCGATCGAGCGCTTTCGCGTCACGCATGCGCAGTTCGTGCCGACGATGTTCGTGCGGCTGCTGCGCCTGCCCGCGGCGCTGCGCGACCGGCACGACCGCTCGAGCCTGCGCTTCGCCATCCACGCCGCCGCGCCGTGCCCCGTCGAGGTCAAGCGCGCGATGATCGACTGGTGGGGCCCGGTGCTGCACGAGTACTACAGCGGCACCGAGGCGGTCGGACGCACGTCGATCTCCTCGGCCGAGTGGCTGGTGCGCCCGGGCTCGGTCGGGCGGCCCGAGCTGGGCACGCTGCACATCGTGGGCGAGGACGGTGCCGAGCTCGGCCCCGGGCAGACCGGGCATGTCTGCTTCTCGGGCGTGCCGCGCTTCGAGTACCACGGCGACCCGGCGCGCACGCGCGCGGCCTACGACGCGCTGGGCCGCGCGAGCATCGGCGACGTCGGTCATGTCGACGCCGACGGCTACCTGTTCCTCACCGACCGCGCCTCGCACATGATCATCACCGGCGGCGTGAACGTGTACCCGCAGGAGACCGAGAACCTGCTGATCACCCATCCGGCGGTGGCCGACGTGGCGGTGATCGGCGTGCCCGATGCGGAGTTCGGCGAGTCGGTGAAGGCGGTGGTGGTGCTGCGTGAGGGCGAGGCGCCGTCCGAGGCGCTCGCGGCAGCGCTCGTCGACTGGTGCCGCGCGCGGCTGTCGGGGATCAAGTGCCCGCGGACGGTGGACTTCGTCGAGGCGCTGCCGCGCACGGAGGCGGGCAAGCTGATGAAGCGGCTGCTGCGGGACGGTTACGCCCTGCCCACCCAGTTGTCGACGCGCAGCCCGGGGTAGCCGGCGAAGTCGGCCTCGTTGTTCGTGACCAGCGTCGCATCGAGGGCCAGCGCGTGGGCTGCGATCAGACGGTCGAGCGCATCACGCCTGCGATCGCGGGATGCGGCTCGCACCGGTCCGTAGGCCAGCGCCGCCGCTTCGTCGAAGGGGGCGACCGGCACCTCGGCCACGAAGCGCGACAGCGCACGGCGCAGCGCGGGCCGGCGGGCGGGCTCGGCGCGGGCGACCCCGTACGCGAGTTCGGCCATCGTCACCGCCGAGATCACCACGTCGCCGACCCAGCACTCGGCGAAGCGTGCGGCGACCTCGGGCGGCTGGTGCTTCATCAGGTAGATGCAGATGTTCGTGTCGAGCAGGTAGCGCGGCGTCACAGCGTGTCCCGTTCGGCCTCGTCATGGCGTCCACGCCCCGTCGCCATGAAGTCGGGCCCGAGCGCCTTGAGCGCGCCCAGCACGTTGCCGATCCGGCGCCGGGCGGGCCGGATCCGGAGCTCGTCCCCGTGCCGCTCGATCTCGAGCTCGAGTTCGGTGCCCGGATAGGCGAGCTCCGCGGGGATGCGGATGGCCTGGGAGTTGCCGTTCCGGAAGAGGCGGGTGGTGGTCATGGGTGGCTTCCGTACAAGATGTACATGTACATCCTATCGAGCTCGAGTCGAGATGTACATCCACAGATGTACTAGTCCTGGATTCGTACCCCGGGGCGCGATCGACCGGCCGGATGGCCGGATCCGCGTCAGCCGGCCGCCCCGCCCATCGCCCGCGACACCGCCTGCGCCGTCTCCTTGAGCGCCGGCAGCACCCGCCCCTTCAGGTCCTCCATCGTCACCCGGGACGCATGCGTGCCCACGTTGAGCGCAGCGATCACGCTGCCGCCCGGCCCGTGCACCGGCACCGCGACCGAGCGCAAGCCGGGCTCGAGCTCCTGGTCGAGGAGGGCGAAGCCCTGGGTGCGCACCTTCGCGATCGCACGGCGCAGCGCGTCGATGTCGGTGAGCGTGCGCTCGGTGCGGGACGCGATGGTCCCGAGCGCCGCGAGCCGCCGATCGAGTTCGGCGCCCGGCAGTGCGGCGAGCAGCACGCGGCCCATCGAGGTCAGGTGCGCGGGCAGGCGCGAGCCGAGGCCGAGCGTGATCGACATGATCCGCGTGCGGGTGGGCACACGCGCGACGTAGACGATGTCGTCGCCGTCGAGCACGGCGGCCGAGCAGCTCTCGTGCAGACGCTCGACCAGCTCGACCATCACCGGCTGCGCGGCGCCCCACAGCCCGGTGCCGTGCAGGTACGAGAAGCCGAGCTCGAGCACCTTCGGGCGCAGGCGGAAGAGGCGGGCGTCGAACTCGGCGTAGCCGAGCTCGACCAGCGTGAGCAGCAGCCGGCGCGCGGCGGCCCGCGAGACGCCGGCGCGGCGCGCGGCATCGGACAGGGTCAGCGCGGTGTGCTCCGCGTCGAACGCGCGGATCACCGCGAGGCCGCGTGCGAGCGACTGGACGAAGTCGCCGCGGTCGTCGTCGGCGTCGGAGGCCGCGGCCGCCCGCGGCGCAGCGGGGGCCCGCACGGCGCGAGCGGCCTCTGCGTCGCCCCGCCGCGCCGAAACCGCGGCCCCGCGCGTTGACAGCCCTCCGGGCATCGGGTCCAATCGCCGATCGCGTTCGCTCATCGCACAAGTGTGCGCCTGTCGAACACATCGGCGCAAGCCCGAGGAGACGCAGCCCCATGATCGACAAGACCGTGAAGACGCTGGCCGACGCGCTCGCCGGCGTGCGCGACGGCGCCACCGTGATGATCGGCGGCTTCGGCGGCGCCGGACAGCCGACCGAGCTGGTGGAGGCGCTGATCGAGCAGGGCGCGCGCGACCTGACGATCGTCAACAACAACGCCGGCAACGGGGAGACGGGGCTGGCCGCGCTGCTCAAGGCCGGCCGCGTTCGCAAGCTGATCTGCTCGTTCCCGCGCCAGGCCGACTCGCATCACTTCGATGCGCTCTACCGCGCCGGCAAGCTCGAGCTCGAGCTGGTCCCGCAGGGCAACCTCGCCGAGCGCATCCGGGCAGCGGGCGCGGGCATCGGCGCGTTCTTCACGCCGACCGGCTTCGGCACGGACCTGGCCGCGGGCAAGGAGACGCGCCGCATCGACGGCCGCGACTACGTGCTCGAGCATCCGATCCGCGCCGAGCTCGCGCTGATCCGCGCCGAGCGCGGCGACCGCTGGGGCAACCTGGTCTACCGCAAGGCCGCACGCAACTTCAATCCGATCATGGCCACCGCCGCGGCGCTCACCGTCGCGCAGGTGGCCGAGATCGTCGAGCTCGGTGCGCTCGATCCCGAGCACATCGTGACGCCCGGCATCCACGTGACGCGCGTCGTGCGCGTCGCCCGCTGAGGACAGACCCGAATGGCCTACGACAAGCTGACCCGCGACGCGATGGCCGCCCGCGTGGCGCGCGACATCCCCGAGGGCGCGTACGTGAACCTCGGCATCGGGCTGCCGACGCTGGTGGCCAACCACATCCCGCGCGACCGCGAGGTCTTCCTGCACAGCGAGAACGGCATCCTGGGCATGGGTCCGGCGCCGGCCAAGGGTGCGGAGGACTGGGACCTGATCAACGCCGGGAAGCAGCCGGTGACGCTGCTCACCGGCGGCGCGTTCTTCCACCACGCCGACTCGTTCGCGATGATGCGCGGCGGCCACCTCGACATCTGCGTGCTCGGCGCGTTCCAGGTGTCGGCGGGCGGCGACCTCGCGAACTGGCACACCGGCGCGCCCGACGCGATTCCGGCGGTCGGCGGCGCGATGGACCTCGCCATCGGCGCGAAGGCGACCTTCGTGATGATGGAGCACGTCACCAAGGCCGGCGAACCGAAGATCGTCGCACGCTGCACCTATCCGCTCACCGGCATCGGCTGCGTGCGCCGCATCTACACCGACCTCGCGGTCATCGAGGTCACGCCGCAGGGCCTGCGCGCGATCGAGTGGGTGGCGGGGCTCGACTTCGAGACCCTGCAGTCGCTCACCGACGCGCCGCTCGCACGGCCCGCCTGACCCCGACATCCGTCCAGGAGCCCCCATGAGAGACGTCTTCATCTGCGACGCGGTCCGCACGCCCATCGGCCGCTACGGTGGCGCGCTCGCCTCGGTCCGCGCCGACGACCTCGCCGCGCTGCCGATCGCCGCGCTGCTCGCGCGCAACCCGAAGCTCGACGCCGCCGCCATCGAGGAGGTGATCCTCGGCTGCGCGAACCAGGCCGGCGAGGACAACCGCAACGTCGCGCGGATGGCGCTGCTGCTGGCGGGCCTGCCGCAGGACGTGCCCGGCGCGACGATCAACCGGCTGTGCGGCTCGGGCATGGATGCGGTGGGCACCGCGGCGCGGGCGATCCGCACCGGCGAGATCGATCTGGCCATCGCCGGCGGCGTCGAGAGCATGTCGCGCGCGCCCTTCGTGATGCCCAAGGCCGACAGCGCCTTCTCGCGCAGCGCCGCGATCTTCGACACCACGATCGGCTGGCGCTTCGTCAATCCGAAGATGAAGGCGATGTACGGCACCGACGCGATGCCCGAGACCGCCGAGAACGTCGCGACCGACCACGGCATCTCGCGCGCCGACCAGGACGCGTTCGCGATGCGCAGCCAGCAGCGCGCGGCCGCGGCCCAGAAGAGCGGCTTCTTCGATCGCGAGATCGTGCCGGTCACGCTCGCCTCGAAGAAAGGCGATCCGACGGTGGTATCGAAAGACGAGCATCCGCGCGAGACCACGCTCGAGGCGCTCGGGCGGCTCAAGGGCGTGGTGCGCCCGGACGGCACCGTGACCGCGGGCAACGCCTCCGGTGTCAACGACGGCGCGGCCGCGGTGCTGCTCGCCTCGGCGGCGGCCGCGGACCGCCACGGCCTGACGCCGCGCGCGCGCGTCGTCGCGATGGCCACCGCCGGCGTCGCGCCGCGCGTGATGGGCATCGGCCC
>JAIYAG010000576.1 GCA_027489195.1 Burkholderiales bacterium
CCGTGGCGCTCGAACTGGACGCTCCCGCAGCGTCGCGGTACGGTTTCGCCCGATTCCACCCGCTCGAGAGGCCCTCGATGACCCGTCCGATCCTGAGTCTGGCCGCCACCGGCCTCCTTCTCCTGACCGCGGCCCCGGCCGCGCTCGCGCAGCAGGCGCGCCCGGCCTGCCCGCTGCTGTCGACCGCCGATGCGGCCCGCCTGGTGGGCAAGCCGGTCGGCGCGCAGAAGGAGTCGACCATGGGCGCGGCGCACTACACGGCGTGCCGCTACACCGCCGACGACAAGAGCCCGGCGGCGGTGATCGACGTGGAGGTCTACTGGCAGTTCGCGAAGATGACCTACGACGGCTACTGCAAGGGGGCCGAGACGGTGACGGGCGTGGGTGACGCGGCCTGCGCGGCGATCGACACCGTCAACGTCCTCAAGGGCCAGACGGTGCTGCGGGTGCGCGTGCCCGGCATGGCCTCGCCCGCGTGGCGCACGAAGGGCCTGGACGTCGCGAAGGCGGTGCTGCCCAAGCTCTGACGGGCGGGGGCGCGGCGCCGGTCGGGACCGGCTTGGCGCCGCCGGCGCGTCGTTTCGCGCCCTCCGATGGCCACATCGTCTCGGTCTGCATGCAACGAACGGGCTTCGCGCCTACGATCGGGCCGTCTTCACGACACGCCCGCCCCGTCCATGCAGCTCGACACCTCGTCCGTCACCTTCCTCCTCGCCACCTGCGCCTACCTCGGCATCCGCGGCCACTTCAAGCGCAAGCTCGCCGGTGCCACCGCGACGGTCAGCCGCAGCAGCCCGGCAGACAGGGCGCTGGTCGGGCTGGTCGTGGCGGGGCAGATCGTGTTGCCGCTGCTCGCGCTGTTCACGCCCTGGCTCGATGGGGCCCGGTACACCCCCATGACGCCGGTGCTCGCGTGGGCCGGCGCGCTGCTGATGGCCGCGGGAGTCTGGCTGTTCTGGCGCTCGCACGCAGACCTGGGCGACAACTGGTCGGTGACGCTGGAGGTCCGTCGGGACCATGTGCTGGTCGACAGCGGGGTCTACCGGACGATCCGCCATCCGATGTACGCCTCGTTCTTCCTCATGGCCATCGGTCAGGCACTGCTGCTGCACGACTGGGTGGCCGGCCCGGCGGCGCTGCTGGCGGTCACGGTGCTGTACGTCGCGAGGAAGCCGCACGAGGAAGCGATGCTCGTGGAGCAATTCGGCGATGCGTATCGGACCTACATGGACTCGACCGGGGGCATCGTTCCACGACGCCGCGCACGGGGTGTCGCGGCGCGCGGGAACTGAGCGCCCGACAATCCGGGCGACTGCGTTGGATCGGTGGTGGAAGGGGCGGTCGAACTGCTGGTCGACGGGCAGGCGCCCAGGCGGATCGCGGCGGGCGAGGCCTACAGCAACAGCCGTGGCACGGTACATGGCTTTCGCAACGTGGGCAGCACGCCGGCAAAGCTGCTGAACAACCTGGTGGTGGACAAGGGGGCGCCGCGGGTGCAGCTCGTGGCGCCCGTCGAGAAGCCCTAGCGCACCTGCGGGCTCGACCCGTACGATCCGTCCACTGAAGGCGGTCCCGCTCTGCCGCGGAACAGCCGCCATCCTTGCCGAAGACGGACCCACGATGTTCAGCAAAGACCACCTGCCTTTCGTCTACGACGTGTTCTCGCGGGACTGCCCGTCGCATCAGGTGCTGCAGACGCTGTCCGGAAAGTGGACGTACCTGATCCTGTCGGCACTCGGCCAGGGCACGGCGCGCAATGCCGAGCTCCAGCGGATGGTCGCCGGGATCTCGCCCAAGATGCTGGCCCAGACGCTGCGCGGCCTGGAGCGCGACGGTCTGGTGGCCCGCTTCGTCCATGCCGAGATTCCGCCGCGGGTGGACTACCGGCTGACGCCGCTCGGCGAGCGGTTCCTCGCCCTGATGGAGCACATCCGGCAGTGGGCGGAGACCCACGTGCCCGAGATCGAGGCGGCACGTGCCGAGCACGATGCCGCGCGAACCCGAGCCGCCGACACCAGCAGCTCGGGGATACGCAGGATCAGGCGCCTGTAGGGCCGCGCGTCACGGCTCGAGGATCACCTTGCCGATGGGGCGGGCGGTGGCCAGGAAGTCCTGTGCGGCCCGTGCCTCGGGCAACGGGAAGCGCCGGGCGACGGTGATCTTCAGCGCCCCGCGCAGGAACAGGGCACACAGCTGCGCCAGGCCGACCGGATCGGGCTCGACGATGATGAACTCGCACTCGATGCCGCGCGCCCGGGCGGCCTCGAACACCGCGTCGGGCGGCGAGTTGAGGACGATCACCCGTCCGCCGTCGCGCGTGGCGGCGAGCGAGGCGAAGGCCTGCTCGCCCGACTGCGGATCGACGACCAGATCGAAGTCGCCACCCGGCTGCTCGCGGGCATAGTCGAAGACCTGGACCGCGCCCAGGCTGCGGACGAAGTCCATCTTCCCCGACGATGTGGTGGCGGTCACCTGGGCACCCAGCGCCAGCGCGATCTGCACGGCGATGTGGCCGAAGCCGCCGGCGCCCGAATGGATCAGCACCCGTTGCCCGGGCTGCAGGCGCCCGTGCTTGACCAGGGCCTGCCAGGCCGTGAGTCCGACGATGGGGAGGGCGCCGGCCTCGGCATCGGTGAGCCCGGGCGGGATCATCGCGAAGCCGGCGGCCGGGGCGACCACGTGGGTCGCATACGCGGCGACCTGTTCCGGGAACATCGGCATGCCGAACACGCGGTCACCGACGGCGAAGTTCGTCACGCCTTCACCCACCGCCTCGACCCAGCCGGCCACGTCCCATCCGAGCACGAAGGGCGGCTCGCCCAGGGGCCGGTACGACCCCTCGCGCACCTCCGCGTCCACCGGATTCACGCCCGCGGCCGTCACGCGCACGCGCAGCTCGCCCTTGCCCGGAGCCGGGGTGGGCCGCTCTTCCAGCCGCAGCACGTCGGAGCCGCCGAAGTTGTCCTGTGTGATCACATGCATGATTTGCCCTCGAGACAATGAATGGAGGGCGCACTCTAGGAGTCCTCTTTCCGGCGCGGAAGGAGGCACGATTTGGTGCCCTGGGTACGAAAACCATAGCGATGGCGGACACTGTCGGGCGACCCGGAGTGCCCCCATGACCGCCCCATCCACTGCAGGCTGCCCGACGATGCATGTCTCCCGTACCGCCCCATCACCCCGGCGGCTCGCCGCGGGGCTGCTCCTCCTCGGCGGCCTCGCCGGATGCGCCGGCACGGTCGTCACCGTCGACCCGTCGCCGCGCCCCGCCATGCCGAGCGCCCCGATGTCGAGTGTCCCGTGCTCGCCCTACGAAGGCATCTGGTCCCAGGGCGGCCGCAACATCCCGATCACCCGGTCCGGTCAGCGCCTCACGGTGAACATGGCGGCGTTCGGCCGGCCGTTCGCCACCGGCCGCGTGATCGGCGATCGGCAGATCGAGGTGACGTTCCCCGACGATGCGACCTTCACCGGCGTGATCGACGGGCAGGGCTCGATCCGCTGGAGCAACGGCACGGCCTGGCAGGCGACCGTCTTCTCCGGCAGGTGGCGCCACGACGGCCGGCCGGGCCCGGTGGTGACGCAGTTCGGCGACCGGCTCGACGTGAGCATGGCGGCCTACGGGCGCCCGAACGCGCAGGGTGTGCTGACCGGGCCCTCCTCGGCGACGGTGCGGTTCCCGGACGATGCCGTCCACAACGCCACCCTGGTCGGCCCGGCCTGCCTGCTCTGGTCGAACGGGACCTACTGGACGAGATAGCCGCCGCGGTCTCGTCGGACGAGACACCCGGGGCGAACGCCCTCGGTCGCTGCGCTTTCCGGAACCTGCAGCGGGCGCCGACGTGCCGGTTGCGCCGCAGCATCGGTGCATCATCGGCGGATCCGCTTGCCACCCCCGGACCCGCACGATGACCGACGCCACCCCCCGCATCACCTTCCACGCCGACGGCGCGATCGGCTGGATCGTCTTCGACAGTCCGCGCCGCCACAACGCGATGTCGGTCGGCATGTGGGAGGCGCTGCCGGCCGCTGTCGACGCGCTCGAGGCCGACCCGGCGGTGCGGGTGGTGGTGCTGCGCGGCGCGGGCGACGAGGCCTTCGTGTCGGGCGCGGACATCTCGCAGTTCGACGACGTGCGCGATTCGGTCGAGGCCAACGAGCGCTACGAGGCGATCGGCGACGCGGGCATGGCGCGCGTCGCGGCCTGCACCAAGCCCACCATCGCGATGCTGCAGGGCTGGACCCTGGGCGGGGGCGTGGCCATCGCGCTCAACTGCGACCTGCGCATCGCCGACGAGTCGATGCGCTTCGGCGTGCCGGCGGCCCGCCTGGGCATCGGCTACCGCTGGCGCGGCATCAAGAAGCTGGTGGACACGGTGGGCGCGCCCAACGCGCGCGAGATCTTCCTCACGGCGCGCCGCTTCGATGCGGCCACCGCACTGCGCATGGGCTTCGTGAACCGGCTGGTGGCGCGCGGCGAGCTGGAGGCGGCGGTGCGCGCCGAGTGCGCGCTGATCGCGGCCAACGCGCCGATGACGATGGCGGCGGTCAAGCTCGCCATCGACGAGATCCAGCGCGCCAGCCCGCATCTCGATGCGGCGAAGATGGAAACCGCGACGCGCGGCGTCTTCGCGAGCGAGGACTTCATCGAGGGGCGGCGTGCGTTCATGGCCAAGCGGCCACCCCAGTTCAACGGCCGTTGAGCCGATTCCGAGTCGATACTGAAGCGCGATCGAACGACGATCGGGCGGCCGACGAGCCGCCCGCGCCGCACACACCAGGAGACGACGACATGGGCACGACCCGACGCGATGCACTGAAGATGGCAGGCGCAGGCGCCGCGGCCTGGACGCTGGCCGGACGGGCCTCGGCAGCCCCCTACCCGGAGAAGCCGGTGCGCCTCATCGTGCCGTACCCGGCCGGCGGCGGCGCGGACTCCTGGTCGCGCATCGTCGCGCCCCGACTGGAGAAGCAGCTCGGCCAGCCGGTGGTCTTCGACTACCGCCCGGGCGGCAGCACCACCATCGGTGCCGACGCCACCGCGCGCTCGCCGGCCGACGGCTACACGATCCACCTGTACGACAGCACCGCCTTCGCGTACGTGCCGAACATGCGGCGCGTGAGCTACGACCCGATCAAGTCCTTCGTGCCGCTGGCCTTCCTGGGCGTGCTGCCCTTCGTGATCGTCGCGCACCCCTCGCTGCCGGTGAAGACCATCCCCGAGCTCGTTGCCCATGCGAAGGCCAACCCCGGCAAGCTCACCTGCGCGAGCGCGGGCGTGGGCTCGCCGCACCACCTGATCGCCGAGATCTTCAAGAGCCGCACCGGCATCACGATGAACCACGTGCCGTACAAGGGGGCCGCGCAGTACATCGCCGACCTGGTGGGCGGGCAGGTCGACCTGGCGGTGTCCACGGTGGGGCCGGCGGCGCAGCACGTGCAGGCCGGGCGGCTGCGGGCGCTGGGCGTCTCCACGGTCCGGCGCTCGGTGGCGCTGCCCGACGTGCCGACGATCGCGGAGCAGGGCATCGAGGGCTTCGACGAGAAGCCGTGGAACTGCTTCGTGGCGCCCGCGGGCCTGCCGGCCGAGCCGCTCGAGCGGCTGCGCGCGGCGTTCAAGGTCGTGCTCGAGGATCCGGAGGTGATCGCGGCGCTGAACAAGGCGGGCTGCGAAGAGGTGGGCAAGATGCCGGTGGCGCAGATCACCGACACCATGCGTGCGGACCTCGCCAAGTGGGGCGAGGTGATCCGCGCCGCGAACATCACGCTCGACAACTGAGCGCCGCCATGTACCGACCCGCGCCGGGCGGGGCCTTCGAAGGGCTCCGCGTTATCGACCTCGCGCAGGTGCGCTCGGGGCCCACCTGCGTCAAGCAGTTCGCCGACTACGGCGCCGACGTGATCCGCATCGAGCCGCCGCCGGGCTCGGGTCGCGCGGAGCTGATGACCGGGCCGCGCGACGGCGCGGACATGCAGAACCTGCACCGCAACAAGCGGCTGCTGACGCTCGAGCTCAAGTCGGCGCAGGGCCGCGAGGTGCTGCACCGGCTGGTGCGCAGCGCCGACGTCGTGGTCGAGAACTACCGGCCCGACGTGAAGACGCGGCTGGGCATCGACTACGAGACGCTGGCCGCGATCAATCCGCGGATCATCCTCGCCAGCATCTCGGGCTTCGGGCAGGACGGCCCGTACCGCGAGCGCCCGGGCTTCGACCAGATCCTGCAGGGCATGTCGGGGCTGATGTCGGTCACCGGCCGGCCGGGCGAGGGACCGATGCGCACGGGCGCCGCGATCGTCGACGTGGCCACCGGCCTGTATGCGGCGCTGGGCGTGATGACCGCGCTGCACGAGCGCG
>JAIYAG010000640.1 GCA_027489195.1 Burkholderiales bacterium
AAGGGCCTGTCGCGCCGCGCGGCGCTCTGGGGCCACGTGCTGCGCAACGCGCTGATCCCGGTGGTCACGGTGATGGGCCTGCAGTTCGCGACGCTGCTGGCCGGCACCATCGTCGTCGAGAGCGTGTTCTACCTGCCCGGTCTCGGACGCCTGATCTTCCAGTCGATCTCCAACCGCGACCTGATCGTGGTGCGCAACTGCGTGATGCTGCTGGCGGCGATGGTGGTGGTGGTCAACTTCGTGGTCGACCTGCTGTACGCGGTGATCGACCCGCGCCTCGCGCCCTCGGACGCATGAGCGTGCCCGCGGTCGCGGTCCCGGGCGGCGCGTCGGCCTTCGCGCGCCGCGCGCTGCGCCACCCGAGCTTCGTGGCCGGTGCGCTGCTGTCGGCGCTGGTGGTGGCCGCCGCGCTGCTCTCGCTCGTCTGGACGCCCTGGCCGCCCGGCGACATCGACGTGATGCGCAAGCTGCAGCCGCCCTCGGCCGAGCACTGGCTGGGCACCGATGCCTTCGGCCGCGACGTCGCCTCGCTGCTGCTCGCGGGGGCGCGCAATTCGCTGCTCGTGGGCACGGTCGCGGTCGCGGTCGGGCTGGTGCTGGGCACCGCGCTCGGCCTGCTCGCCTCGGCCCGGCGCGGCTGGGTCGAGGAGGTGATCATGCGGTTCACCGACTTCACCTTCGCGTTCCCGGCGCTGCTGTCCGCGATCATGATGACCGCGGTGTTCGGCCCGGGGATCGTGGTCTCGATCGTCGCGATCGGCCTGTTCTACGTGCCGGTGTTCGCGCGGATCACGCGCGGCTCGGCCAACGCGGTCTGGTCGCGCGAGTACGTGCTGGCCGCGCGCGCGGCCGGCAAGGGGCGGCTGCGCATCACGCTCGAGCACGTGCTGCCGAACATCGGCTCGGTGCTGATCGTGCAGGGCACGGTGCACTTCGCGCTCGCCATCCTCGCGGAGGCCGCGCTGTCCTACCTCGGACTCGGCACGCAGCCGCCGCAGCCCTCGTGGGGCCGGATGCTCAACGACGCGCAGGCGCTCCTCTTCCAGGCACCGCGGCTCGCGGTGTTCCCGGGCATCGCGATCGCGGTCGCGGTGCTCGGGCTGAACCTGCTGGGCGACGGGCTGCGCGACCTGCTCGACCCGCGGCTGGCGAGGCGCCGGTGAGCGCGATCGAGCCGCCGCTGCTCGAGGTCCGCGACCTGCGGGTGACGCTGCGCACCGCACGCGGTGCGGCCGAGGCCGTGCGCGGCACGGGCTTCGCGCTCGCCCGCGGCGAGACACTCGGGCTGGTCGGCGAGTCCGGCTGCGGCAAGTCGATCACCGCGCTCGCGCTGATGGGGCTGCTGCCCGAGGGGGCGACGGCGCGCGGCAGCGTGCGCTTCGGCGGGCGCGAGCTGATCGGGCTGCCGGACGCCGAGCTGTGCCGGCTGCGCGGCGACCGCATCGGCATGGTGTTCCAGGAGCCGATGAGCTCGCTCAACCCGCTGCACACCGTCGGCCGTCAGGTCGCCGAGCCGCTTCGCCTGCATCGCGGGCTCGATGCCGCGGCGGCGCGCGCCGAGGCCGTCCGGCTGCTCGAGCGCGTCGGGCTGCCGGATGCGCGGCGGCGCGTCGACGCCCACCCGCACCAGCTCTCCGGCGGACAGCGCCAGCGGGTCACCATCGCGATGGCGCTTGCCTGCGGGCCGGACCTGCTGATCGCCGACGAGCCGACGACCGCGCTCGACGTGACCATCCAGGGCCAGATCCTCGACCTGATCGCCGACCTGGTCGCCGAGCGCGGCATGGCACTGATCCTGATCTCGCACGACCTCGGCGTGATCGCCGAGAACGTCGACCGGATGATGGTGATGTACGGCGGCACCGTGGTCGAGCAGGGGCCGACCGACGCGGTGTTCCGGCACCGCGCGCATCCCTACACGCGGGGCCTGTTCGGCGCGCGGCCGCGGCTGGGCGGCGCCCGCGACCGGCCGCTGGCGACCGTCCCGGGCACGGTGCCGGACCTCGCCGACCTGCCGGCGGGCTGCCCGTTCGCCGGGCGCTGCGCGGGGGCGATCGACGCCTGCCGCGCGGCCCTGCCTGCCGAGGTCGCGGTGGGGCCCGCGCACGGCGCGCGCTGCATCCGCATCGGGGCGCTGCCGTGAGCGCGCCGCTGCTGGCGATCCGCGACCTGGTGCGCCGCTACCGGCTGCCGCGCACGCGGCTCTTCGGCCCGGTGCCCGAGCTGCTCGCGGTCGACGGCGTGAGCCTCGCGATCGACGCCGGACGCAGCCTCGGCGTGGTCGGGGAGTCGGGCTCGGGCAAGTCGACGCTCGCGCGCGCGGCGATGGCGCTCGAGGTGCCGAGCGCCGGTACGGTCGAGCTGATGGGGCAGGACCTGAACGCGCTGGCGCCGGATGCGCTGCGGCGCGCGCGCCGCGATTTCCAGATGGTCTTCCAGGACCCCTACGGCTCGCTCGATCCGCGCCAGAGCGTCGAGCGCATCGTCGCCGAGCCGCTGACCGCGATCGGGCGCGTGTCGCCCGGCGAGCGGCGCGAGCGCGTGGGCGAGGCGCTCGAGTCGGTCGGTCTGCGCCCGGGCGACCTGGGCAAGTTCCCGCACGAGTTCTCCGGCGGGCAGCGCCAGCGGATCGCGATCGCGCGGGCGCTGATCACGCGGCCCAGGCTGATCGTCGCCGACGAGCCGGTCAGCGCGCTCGACGTGTCGGTGCAGGCCCAGGTGCTGAACCTGCTGCGCGACCTGCAGGCGCGTCTCGGGCTGACCTACCTGCTGATCAGCCACGACCTGGCGGTGGTCGACCATGTCTGCGACGAGGTGCTGGTGCTCTACCAGGGCCGCGTGGTGGAGCAGGGC
>JAIYAG010000323.1 GCA_027489195.1 Burkholderiales bacterium
CGGGCGTGACGCTCGGCGCCCGCGCGGTCGTGCACGCCGGCACCGTGATCGGTGCCGACGGCTTCGGCTTCGCCCCGTCCCGCGAGGGCTTCGTCAAGATCGCCCAGCTCGGCTCGGTGCGCATCGGCGACGACGTCGAGATCGGCGCGAACTGCGCGATCGACCGCGGCGCGCTCGACGACACCGAGATCGGCGACGGCGTGAAGATCGACAACCTCGTGCAGGTCGGCCACAACGTGAGGATCGGCGCGCAGACCGTGATCGCCGGCTGTGTCGGCATCGCCGGCAGCGCCACGATCGGCGCGCGCTGCATGATCGGCGGCGGGGTGGGCGTCTCCGGACACATCGAGATCTGCGACGGTGCGATCATCGGCGGCTTCTCGCTGGTCGAGCGCAGCGTCGACGAACCCGGCTTCTATACCGGCGCATGGCCGCTGCAGTCCCACGTGCAGTGGGAGCGGACCGCGGCGACCCTCAAGCAGCTGCCCCGGCTGAGGCAGCGCCTGCGCGGGCTCGAAGCCCGTGCCGGCGAGCCGCCCAAGGACCCTGAATGACCACCATCGACATCCGCGGCATCCTCGAATACCTGCCGCACCGCTACCCGTTCCTGCTGATCGACCGGGTCCTCGAGCTCGAGCCGGGCAAGCGGATCGTCGCGATCAAGAACGTGACGATCAACGAGCCTTACTTCGTCGGGCATTTCCCCCACATCCCGGTGATGCCGGGCGTGCTGATGATCGAGGCGCTCGCGCAGGCGGCGGGCGTGCTGTCCTTCGAGACGCTGGGTCGCAAGTCCGACGCGAGCTCGGTGTTCTATTTCGTCGGCATCGACGGTGCGCGCTTCAAGCGCCCGGTCGGTCCCGGCGACCAGCTGCGCCTGGAGGTGGAGATCATGCGGTTCGCGAAGTCGATCTCCAAGTTCCGAGGCGTGGCGACCGTCGACGGCCAGGTGGCCGCCGAGGCCGAATTGATGTGCACGCTGCGCGACGTGGCGCCGCCGCACACAGCCGCCGCGCGGCCGACGGGCGACTGAGCATGGCCCGCATCCATCCCAGCGCGGTCGTGGATCCGGGCGCCGAGCTCGACGACGACGTCGAGGTCGGTCCGTTCGCCGTCGTGGGCGCCGGCGTGCGGATCGGCGCGGGCACGCGCATCCACGCGCATGCGACGCTCGAGGGGCCGACCACGCTCGGGCGCGGCAACGTCGTGCATCCGCATGCCACGATCGGCGGGCCCCCGCAGGACAAGAAGTACCGCGGCGAACCGACCACGCTCGAGATCGGCGACGGCAACACCTTCCGCGAGTGCGTGACGGTCAACCGCGGCACGGTCCAGGACACCGGCGTGACCCGGATCGGCGACGACAACTGGGTGATGGCCTACGTGCACATCGCCCACGACTGCCGGGTCGGCTCGCACACCATCCTCGCGAACACCACCAACCTCGGCGGCCACGTCGAGCTCGGCGACTACGTGATCCTCGGCGGCTGCACGCAGGTCCACCAGTTCTGCAAGGTGGGCGCGCACGCGATGACCGGTACGGGAACCATCCTGCTGCACGACGTGCCGCCCTACGTGCTGGCCACCGGCAATCCGTCGGCGCCTCACGGCCTGAACACCGAAGGGCTCAAGCGCCGCGGCTTCGAGCCGGACACCGTGTCGATGCTGCGGCGGGCCTACCGGACCCTGTACCGATCGGAGCTCACGCTCGCGCAGGCGCGCGAGCGGCTCGAGACCGAGCTCGCCGAGCTGGGGACGCACGTCGCGTCCGGCGCGACGCTGCCCCCGACGGCGCTCGCCGCACCCGATGCGCTGCGGCTCTTGACCGGCTTCCTCGCACGCGTCGAGCGCGGCATCGTCCGCTGAGCGGACCGCAGGTCGTGTCGAGCCTGCCCCTCGAGACCGCCCCGATGCGGGTCGGCATGGTCGCGGGCGAGACCTCCGGCGACCTGCTCGCCTCGGCGGTGCTCGACGGGCTGCAGTCGCGCCTGGGCGGCCCCTCGGGACTGCAGGCCGGCGGCATCGGCGGACCCGCGATGACGGCGCGCGGCTTCGACGCCTGGTGGCCGTCGGAGCGGCTCGCGGTCCGGGGCTATGCCGAGGTGCTGCGCGAATACCCGGCGCTTCGCGCGATCCGCTCGCGGCTGCACGACCGGATGGCCACCTGGCGCCCGGACGTGTTCGTCGGCGTCGACGCGCCCGACTTCAACCTCGACCTGGAGCGCCGCCTTCGCGAGTCGGGCGTGCGCGTCGCGCACTTCATTGGCCCCTCGATCTGGGCCTGGCGCGGCAAGCGGATCGAGAAGATCCGCCGCTCGGTCGACCGGATGCTGCTGGTCTTTCCCTTCGAGCAGAAGCTCTACGACGATGCCGGGGTGCCGGCCACCTATGTCGGCCACCCCCTGGCCGACGCGATTCCGATGCAGGCCGATGCGGCAGGCGCACGACACGCGCTCGGTCTGCCCGAGCGGGGGCAGGTGGTCGCGGTGCTGCCCGGCAGCCGCGGCGGCGAGATCACCTACATCGCGCCGGCCTTCATCGCCACCATCGGCTGGCTCGCCCGCCGCCGGCCTGATCTGGTCTTCGTGGTTCCGGCCGCCACCGAGACGATCTACGGCCGGCTGCGCACGCTGCTGGCCTCGGGCGACCTGCCCGACGGGGCCGACGTGCGGCTGGTGATGGGGCGCTCCCATGACGCGATGGCGGCTGCCGACACGGTGCTGGTCGCCAGCGGCACGGCCACGCTCGAGGTGGCGCTGTACCGGCGTCCGATGGTCATCGCCTATCGCATGGCCTGGCTGAGCTACCGGATCA
>JAIYAG010000120.1 GCA_027489195.1 Burkholderiales bacterium
GCGCAGCGCCGGTTTGAACACCTGGCCGCCGCCGGTCAGCGGCATCGGGTCGACCAGGTGGATCGACACCGGCACCGCCGCGCGCTCGCCCGGCGGCACGCCCTCGATCGACACGGTGATCAGGCTGCCGTGCACCGGGTGCGCGCCGACCTCGATGCGCAGCCCGGGCAGCGACAGGTCGGCGAGCATGCGCTCGGCCACGCGCTGCGCCGCGTCCCAGCGCAGCGCGGGCTTGAAGACCTTGCCGACGCCGGTCAGCGGCATCGGGTCGACGACGTGGACGGCCACCGGCACCGCGGCCCGCTCGGGCGAACGCTCGCGCACGAAGTCCACCAGCGCGTTCGCATCGGCCGAGGCGCCGGGCTTGAACTGCACGTAGGCGACCGGCAACTCGCCCGCATAGACGTCGGGCTGCCCGACCATGGCCGCGAGCGCGACCGCCGGATGCGAGAACAGGATCTCCTCGATCGGCTGCGGGTCGATGTTGTGGCCGCCGCGGATCACCAGGTCCTTGGCGCGGCCGGTGATCCACAGGTAGCCGTCGGCGTCGAGCCGGCCGAGGTCGCCCGAGTTGACCCAGCCGGGTTCCACGAAGGCATCGCGGTTGTGCTTGTCGCTGCGGTAGCCGGAGAACGCACCGGGACCGGCCATGGCCACCACGCCGATCTCGTCGGTCGCGCAGTCGCCCGCGGCCCGGCCCTGCGCGTCGAGCTTGACGATGCGCACGCGGCTGTACGGCACGGGATGCCCGACCGAGCCCAGGCGGATCGGCCGGTCGGCGAACGAGATGGTGTGCACGCTCGAGGTCTCGGTCATGCCGTAGACCTCGAGCACCGGCCAGCCGAAGCGCTCGGTGTAGGCGCGGCCGACCGCCACCGGGATCGCCGAGCCGCCGGCCGACACGCGCTCGACGCTCGAGACGTCGATGCCCTCCATCGGCGCGTTGAGCGCGGCGGTGAGCACGGTCGGCACGCCGGAGAAGGTGGCCGGCCGGTAGGCCTCCACGAGCTTCCAGACGTTGCGCTGCGCGGCCGCGCTGCGCCAGCCCGAGGCCGAGAGCACGGTGAGGCAGCCGCCCGCGGCCAGCCAGGCCAGGCCCTGCGTGAGCGCGCCGCCGACGTGGAAGAGCGGCAGCCCGAAGAGCACCGTCTCCTCGCGGCCGATGCGCAGCATCAGCCCGCAGACCCAGGCCTGGTAGACCTGGTTGGCGTGGGTGTGGCGCACGAGCTTGGGCGTGCCGGTGGTGCCCCCGGTGTGGAAGTAGGCGGCGGTGTCCTCGGACTCGATGCGTCGGCCGCCGACGAGCGCGTCCGGGCGCTGCACCGCGAGCAGCGCGTCGAAGTCGTAGATCGGCGCCAGGCCGTCGGGCGAGGCCGGGATCGGCTGGCCCGCGGCCACCGGCTGCGCGGTCGCGACCGAGGCGCCGCCGACCACGACGATGGCCGCGAGCGAGGGCAGCTCGGCGCGGATGCGCTGCACCTTCTCCCAGATGTCGACGCCAGGCATCGGGCCGAGCGCGACCAGCACCTTGGTGTCCGCCGCACGCAGGATCTCGACGAGCTGGTAGACCTCGAGCAACGGGTTCACCGGATTGGCGATGCCCGCGGCCTCGGCGCCGTACAGCGTGAAGAAGGCCTGCGGCACCAGGGGCAGCAGCAGGCTCGTCACGTCGTCGCGGCCGACGCCGATCGCGCCGAACGCGTTGGCCGCCTGCGTGACACGGCCCAGGAACTGCGCATGCCCGAAGACCACCGGCGCCTCGGTCGGATCGGCGTTCGGCAGGAAGCGGATCGCCGGCGCATCGGGGTTCACGCTCGCGCCGATGCGCAGCGCGTCGTAGGTGCTGCGCGCCGCGATGCGGTCGGCATAAGGCGTCGCCTCGAAGGCGCGGACGGCCTCGGGGGTGGACAGGTCCGGCCAGTCGGGACCGATGATCCGGTCGAGCAGGTGGGGGCGGTTCAAGGCGGGTCTCCTCGCGCGGCGCTCGATGCGCCGTCATGATGCGCACGGATGCTCACCGGGCCGGGGGGGCGGCGTCAACCTGCGTAACATGGACCGCGGTCGAGCCACGGGATGGACCGCGGTCGAGCCGCGGGAGTGTCCGCGGGCCTGCATCGTGCTGCATCCCGGCCACCACCCGATCGGGAGAGACCGTCGATGAACGTGAGCGTGAACCGGAACCTGTCCGATCAGCGACTGGCCGACCCGCGACCCGAGCCCTCGGCCGACCGGCCGCTGGCCGAGCGCTTCGCCGCGGTGCGCGCCGCCACGCTCGCGCTGGCCGAGCCGCTGTCGGAAGCCGATGCCCAGGTGCAGTCGATGCCCGACGCGAGCCCGGCCAAGTGGCACCTCGCGCATGTCACCTGGTTCCTCGAGACCTTCGTGCTCGAGCGCTTCGAGCCGGGCTTCGCGCCCTTCCATCCGGCCTATCGGGTGCTCTACAACAGCTACTACGAAGGGGTCGGTGCGCGCCATCCGCGGCCCGAGCGCGGGCTGGTGACGCGGCCCTCGCTCGCCGAGGTGCGGGCCTGGCGCGCCGACGTCGACGCGCGCATCGCGGCGCTGCTGCGCGACCCGCCGCCGGACGCGGCGGCGCTCGTCGACCTCGGCCTGCAGCACGAGCAGCAGCACCAGGAGCTGCTGCTGACCGACCTGCTGCACGCGTTCTCGTGCAATCCGCTCGCGCCGGCCTATCGCCCGCCCGAGGCGGGCCCGGCGGGGCGCGGCCGCGGGCTGCACGAGGTCGGACCGGCCGACCTCGCCGCAGCACCCGACGACGCCGGCGCGACCGCGCCCCGCTGGCTCGCGTTCGACGGCGGCCTCGTCGAGATCGGCCACGAGGGCAAGGGCTTCGCGTTCGACAACGAGTCGCCCCGGCACCAGGTGTTCCTGCGGCCGTATGCGCTCGCCGACCGCCCGGTCACGCAGCGCGAGTGGCTCGCCTTCGTCGAGGACGGCGGCTACCGCGATGCGCGCTGGTGGCAGTCGGCGGGGCTCGACGCGGCGCGCACCCGCGGCTGGGAGGCGCCGATGCACTGGCGGCGCGGCGCTGCGGACTGGTCGGTGTTCACGCTGCGCGGCGAGGGGCCGCTCGAGCCCGATGCGCCGGTCTCGCACCTGAGCTGGTACGAGGCCGACGCCTATGCGCGCTGGCTGGGGGCACAGTGTCCGCACGAGCCGCCGCCGCGCCTGCCGCTCGAGAGCGAGTGGGAGCACGGCGTCGCGCGGCAGGGGCCGGCGGCGATCGCGGCCGGGCGCTTTGCCGAAGCCGGCGCGCTGCGGCCGCTGCCGGCGCCCGACGGTGAGGGCCTGCTGCAGGCCTTCGGCGACGTCTGGCAGTGGACCCGCAGCGACTACGCGCCCTATCCGGGCTTCCGGCCCTGGACCGGCGCGGTCGGCGAGTACAACGCCAAGTTCATGTCAGGCCAGTACGTGCTGCGCGGCGCGTCGTGCGCGACGCCGCGCGCGCATGCCCGGCTCACCTATCGCAACTTCTTCCCGCCGGACGCGCGCTGGCAGTTCAGCGGCCTGCGGCTGGCGCGCGACCTGGACTGAGCGAGGCCGCCGCCGCGCGCTCGAGCGCCTCGCGGTGCGCGGGGTCCGCGATCGCGATCAGCGCGCGGGCCCGCTCGGCGAGCGACAGCCCGCGCAGGCGCGCCGCGCCGAACTCGGTGACCACGTGGTCGATGTCGCTGCGAGGCGTGGTGACCGGCCCGCTCAGGCTCGCCACGATCCGCGATCGCCGTGCTTCGCCCTGGGTCGCCGGCAGCGCGATCACCGACACCCCGCCCTCCGAGAGCCGCGTGCCGCGCACGAACTCGACCTGTCCGCCGATCGTGCCGATGTAGCGCCCGTTGTGGGCCTCGGCGTTGACCTGCCCCGAGAGGTCGACCTCGAGCGCCGAGTTGATCGAGAACAGCCGCTTGACGCGGGCCAGCACCAGCGCGCCGTGCGTGTACGACGGGCGGCGCACCGCCACGCGCGGGTTCTCGTGCACGAAGCGGAAGAGCCGCTCGGTGCCGAGCAGCATCCCGGTCACCGCGCAGCCCGCATCGATGCCCTTGTGCGCGTCGTCGATGGCGCCGCACTCGATCAGGTCGACCACGCGGTCGCTCATCATCCCCGAGTGGAAGCCGAGGCCGCGCCGGTCGACGAGGCGGGCGAGCACCGCGTCCGGGATCGCGCCGATGCCGAGCTGCAGGGTCGCGCGTTCGGGCACGAGCGCCGCGACATGCGCGCCGATCCGCGCCTCGACCTCGCCCGGCTCGGGCCAGCGGGTCTGCACCAGCGGGCGGTCCGACGCGATGACGGCGTCGAAGTCCTCGAGCGCGAACGTCGCCTCGGACCGCACGCGCGGTGCGTTCGCGTTGATCTCGGCGATCACGGTGCGCGCGCGCGGGATCAGCGAGAGCGCCGCATCGTGCGAGGCGCCGAGCGTCACGCGCCCGTTCGCATCCGGCGGGCTGACCTGCACCAGCACCACGTCCGCGCGCACGTCGCCGTCGGCGCACAGCCGGTCGAGGTCGCCGTAATGCGTGGGGATCACGTCGATCGCGCCGGCCGAGGCCAGGGCCCGCGTGCCCGCGGTGACCGCGGTCGCCCGGAAGCGCAGCGCGTCGGCGTGCTCGGGCCGGAAGGTGTCGGACATCACGGTGAACAGCAGCACCGTGGTGTCCGGCAGCCGGTGGCGCTGCGCGACCAGCGCCTGCGACAGCACGAGCGGCTCGCCGCAGCCCTGGCCGACATGGACGGTGTCGCCCGGGCGGATCCAGCGGGCGAGGTCGAGCGAGGCGGGGTCGAGGACGGTGGGCGCGGGCATGGGCGTGGGATCGTTGGGCGTGGGATCGTACGTCGGGCCGCAGCGGACGGGCCGGAGCGCGGATCGTACGCCGTCTTTCAGCCGCCCTCTGTCAGCCGCCCTCGAAGCGCAGCACCCCGTCGTCGAGCGGCGCGCGGCCGATCGTCCTGCGCTCGAGCAGGTAGTCCTGGTCGGCCCGCCACGGCGCCCGCGCGCCCTGCTTCGGCAGCCGCGCGGCCGCGCGCTGGAAATAGCCCGACGAGAAGTCGACGAAGGGCTCGGTGCCGGTGTCGCCCGGTCTCGGCCGCGGCACGCACCAGCGCGCGCCGACGCGGTCGGTCTCGTTCACCACCCGGCAGACCCAGGCGGCCACCAGGTCCGCGCGCAGCGTCCACGATGCGTTCGTGTAGCCGAACACCATCGCCAGGTTCGGCACGTCGGACAGCATGATGCCCTTGTAGGGCATGCGGGCCGCGAGTTCGACTGGCTGGCCGTCGACGGTGGGCACCACGCCCGACAGCAGCTGCAGCTCGAGTCCGGTCGCGGTGACGATCACGTCCGCGTCGAGGTGCTCGCCCGAGCGCAGCCGGATGCCGGTCTCGTCGAAGGACGCGACATGGTCGGTCGCCACCGAGGCCCGGCCGCTGCGGATCGCGGTGAAGAAGTCGCCGTCGGGCACGATGCACAGCCGCTGTTCCCACGGCCGGTAGCGCGGCCTGAAGTGGCGCTCGACGTCGTAGCCCGGCGGCAGCCGGCGGCGCGCCCACTCGAGCAGCTTCGCGCCCACGCGGTCGGGCCAGCGGCGGCAGGCCGCGAAGAGCAGGCGCGCGCCGAGCACGTTCTTGGCGCGCACCACCGCATGCCGCAGGCGCGCCGGCAGCACGCGGCCGAGCACCCGGGCGAACGCGTCCTCGCCGGGCATCGCGAGGATCCAGGTCGGCGAGCGCTGCAGCATCGTCACGTGCGTGGCGTCCTTCGCCATCGCCGGCACCAGCGTGACCGCGGTGGCGCCGCTGCCGATCACCACCACCCGCTTGCCCGTCCAGTCGAGGTCCTGTGGCCAGAGCTGCGGATGCACGATCCGCCCGCCGAAGCGCTCGCGGCCCGGGAACGCCGGATCGTGGCCGTGCGCGTAGTCGTAGTAGCCGCTGGCCATCACCACGAAGCCCGCGGTGAGCGTCGCGCGCTCGCCGCCTGCGCGCTCGAGCTCGACCGTCCAGCGCGCGTCGGCGCTCGACCAGGCGAGGCCGGTCACGCGGTGGCCGTAGCGGATCAGCGCGTCCAGCCCCGATTCGCGCGCGGTGTCGTGCAGGTACCGCATGATCGAGTCGCCGTCGGCGATCGCCTTCGCACCCGGCCACGGCCGGAAGCCGAAGCCGAAGGTGTACATGTCCGAGTCGGAGCGGATCCCCGGATAGCGGAACAGGCTCCAGGTGCCGCCGAGCTCGTGGCGGGCCTCGAGGATCGCGACCGTCTTGTCCGGGCAGCGCTGGCGCAGATGCCAGCCGGCGCTCAGGCCCGAGATGCCGGCGCCGACGACCAGCACGTCGAGGTGTTCGGAAGCGGTGTCGGCGGGCACGGAGCAGGGGCGGGGGCGTGGGTGGGCGGCGCTCGGATGGTAACCGCGTGTCGGGGTCCCCGCGGCGGCCGGTGCGCGACGTCGGCGGGCCGACCGCAGGGCCGCCGTGCGCGGTATGCTGCGCGCCGCGCCGGCCGGCCGGCCCGCGTCATGCCGGAGCCCCCGGCCGGAGCCCCCCGATGCCCGAAGTCACCGCACGCCGAGACGGACCGATCGGTCGCGTCGTCATCGCCCACCCCGAGAAGCTCAACGCGATGAACCTCGCGATGTGGGAGGCGCTGCCGCCGCTGCTGCAGGCGCTCGACGCCGACCCCGAGGTGCGGCTCGTCGTCATCGAGGGCGAGGGCGAGCGGGCCTTCGTCGCCGGCGGCGACATCTCGGAATTCGAATCGCAGCGCGATGCCGCCGAGTCCCGCGCGCGCTACGACGCCGCGGTCGAGGCGGCCTACCTCGCGCCGGGCCGCTGCGGCAAGCCGGTCGTCGCGAAGATCCGCGGCATCTGCATGGGCGGCGGGCTCGGCCTCGCCGCCGCCTGCGACCTGCGCTTCTGCACCGACGACTCGCGCTTCCGGATGCCGGCCGCGCGCCTGGGCCTGGGCTATGGCGCGGGCGGCGTCGACCGCTTCCTCACGGTGCTCGGGCTGCAGAACACGCTCGACGTGTTCTTCTCCGCACGGGTGTTCGACGCCGCCGACGCGCTGCGCATGGGTTTCGTGACGCGCGTCGAGCCGCGGGCCTCGTTCGATGCCGCCGTCGACGCGTGGTGCGAGATGGTGGCGCAGAACGCGCCCCTGACCCTGCGTGCGGTCAAGCTCACCACGGCGCAGCTCACGCGCGATGCGGCCGACCGCGACATGGCGGCGGCGAAGGCGGCGATCGCGGCCTGCTTCGCGAGCGACGACCACCTCGAAGGCGCACGTGCCTTCATGCAGAAGCGTCCGCCGGTGTTCACCGGACGTTGAGCGTTCGCGCGGCCCGGGGCGCGGGCCCGGTGCGCGGCGCACCCGCCCGAGGCGCGGCGCGGCCTGTGTGCCCCGGCAGCGGGCGTGGCCGTTTCAAACACCGCCCGGACGCTCGGGTGATCGCCGAAGACGCCGCGCGCCGGCGTATCCTCCGGCCTTCACTTCCTGGCTCCGGCTCTCCATGACCTGGTCGATCGTCGCGCGCGACCCCGCCAGCGGCGCCTTCGGCGTCGCGGTCGCGACGCGCTTCTTCGCGGTCGGTGCGCTCTGCACGCATGCGGACGGCGGCATCGGCGCGCTCGCCACGCAGGCCCTCATCAACCCGACCTTCGGCCCGCGCGGGCTGCGCCTGCTGCGCGAGGGGCTCGACGCCGCCACGGTGGTCGCTGCGCTCGTCGCCGCCGACCCGGGCCGCGGCAGCCGTCAGCTCCATCTGCAGGACGCCCGCGGCGGCATCGCCGCGCACACCGGTGCCGACTGCGTCCCCTGGTGCGGTCACCTCGTGCGCGAGGGCTTCTCGGTGGCCGGCAACATGCTGGCCGGCCCCCAGGTCGTCGAGGCCACCGCGCGCGCCTACGAGGCGGGTGCGGCGCTGCCGTTCGCGCAGCGTCTGATCCGCGCCCTCGAGGCCGGCGAGGCGGTGGGCGGCGACAAGCGCGGCAAGCAGTCGGCGGCCCTGCGCATCCACACCACCGAGGAGTATCCGGCCCTCGACCTGCGGGTCGACGACCATCCCGATCCGCTCGCCGAGCTCGCGCGCCTCGAGGCGGTCAGCCGCGAGCGCTTCGTGCACTTCGCGACCTTCTTCGCGACCCGCGCGAACCCGGGCGGCACCTGGGACCGCGCGGTGATCGACGCCGCGCTCGCGACCCTGGCGCAGGACCCGCCGCCGAAGGCCCCGTCGCAGTGAGCCCGCTGCTCCAGGTCGAGGGGCTGCAGGTGGCGTTCGACACGCCGCGCGGCACCGCGCGCGCCGTCGACGGCGTGGATTTCTCGCTGCAGCCGGGCGAGACGCTGTGCATCGTCGGCGAGTCGGGCTGCGGCAAGTCGGTCACCGCGCTGTCGATCATGGGGCTGGTGCCGACCCCGCCGGCGCGCGTCTCCGGGCGCATCCGCTTCGAGGGCCGCGACCTGGTCGGGATGTCGTCCGCCGAGCTGTCGGACCTGCGCGGCGACCGGCTCGCGATGATCTTCCAGGAGCCGATGACCTCGCTGAACCCGGCGTTCACCGTGGGCGCGCAGCTCGCCGAGGTGCTGGTGCGCCACCGCGGGATGGACGCGGCGGCCGCGCGTGCGGCGGCCATCGACATGCTGCGCCGCGTGCGCATCCCGGCGCCCGAGCGCCGCGTCGACGACTATCCGCACCGGATGTCGGGCGGCATGCGCCAGCGCGTGATGATCGCGATGGCGCTGCTGTGCGCGCCGGCGCTGCTGATCGCCGACGAGCCGACCACCGCGCTCGACGTGACCATCCAGGCGCAGGTGCTGCAGCTGATGCGCGGGCTGCGCGACGAGACCGGCACCTCGATCGTGCTGATCACGCACGACCTCGGCGTGGTCGCCGAGATGGCCGACCGCGTGGTCGTGATGTACGCGGGCCAGGTGGTCGAGCAGGCGCCGGTCGGCGAGCTCTTCGCGATGCCGCAGCATCCGTACACCGTCGGCCTGATGGGTGCGATCCCGTCGATCGACGCGCCGCGCGCGCGCCTCGCCGCGATCGACGGCATGGTGCCCGCGGCCACCGCGATGCCCGCGGGCTGTCGGTTCGCGGCGCGCTGCCCGTTCGCCGACGCGCGCTGCCGCGACGAGGCGCCGCCGCTCGCCGAGGTGAGCCCGGGCCACCTGTCGCGCTGCTGGAAGGCGCCGCTCGAGGTGCTCGCGGCCTCGCTGCCGGCGCTGGAGGCGGCGTCGTGAGCGCTCGACGCGAGGGGGTGCGATGAGCGTCGCGCTCAAGGCCGAAGGGCTGGTCAAGCATTTCCCGGTGCGCACCGGTCTCTTCGGGCGCGCCACCGCGCACGTGCGTGCGGTCGACGGCGTGTCCTTCGAGGTCGAGGCCGGCCGCACCTTCGCGATCGTCGGCGAGTCGGGCTGCGGCAAGTCCACCGTCGCGCGCCTGCTGCTGCGGCTCATCGAGCCCGACGCGGGCCGCGTGACCCTGGGCGGCGAAGACCTGCTCGCCGCCGACGCCGCGTCGCTACGCCGGCTGCGCGGCCGCATCCAGCTCGTCTTCCAGGATCCGTACGGCTCGCTCAACCCGCGGATGAC